>JADFPY010000133.1 GCA_022562085.1 candidate division KSB1 bacterium
GCTTAGAAACAAATTCATCATAAATTGATTTTTCAAGTAGCAAGCGGCTGCGGGCACAGCAATCCTGACCTGCGTTTCCTAGCACGCTCCAAACCGCTCCGGGCAGCGCTTTCTCAAAGTCAGCATCCGCAAAAACGATGTTTGCAGACTTTCCACCCAATTCCAAAGTAACTCGCTTAATGTCCTCAGCGGCTAATTTCATCACTTTGCGGCCAACCTCTGTGGAACCTGTGAAGGAAATTTTTCGAACTAAAGGATGCTTGACGAGTGCTTCGCCGGCCACTTCTCCTCTGCCTGGAACGACGTTCAGAACCCCAACTGGAATACCCGCTTCCAGGGCAAGTTCACCGAGGCGAAGGGCAGTTAAAGGGGTCTGCTCAGCAGGTTTGACCACAACGGTGTTCGCCATGGCCAAAGCCGGTGCAATCTTCCACGAAGCAATCACAATGGGAAAATTCCAGGGTAAAATGAGTCCGCAAACCCCAATGGGTTCGCGGAAAGTCATGCTCACACCCGTAGCGGCAGCAGGGATTGTTTGCCCGCCCACTTTGTTGATGGCGCCGGCATAATATTCAAAACAATCGGCTGCGTGGTTGACTTCATCGCGGGCCTCGCGAATTGGCTTGCCGACGTTTTGGGTTTCCAGGTTCGCAAGCTCTTTGGCATTTTCCCGAATTAATTGAGCAAGGTTTAATAATAGGCGGGTCCGTTCACGGCTATTGAGATTGCGCCAGGGTCCTTCTGTGAATGCGCGGTGTGCACTCTGAACTGCAATATCGATATCTTCCAAACCAGCGTCAGCTACTTCAGCTAAAATATCACCCATGGCCGGATTAAAGACCTTTGAAGCGTGTCCTGAGAGTGCGGGAATTCTTTTGCCGTCAATAAGAAGGTTTTCGCGGGTCATGATTTTTGAACTTAGAAAGGAAGTCTTGGTTAATTTTGGAGAAAGAATATACGATTTCCAAAAGAAGGTGTCAATAAATGCGAAGCGAATTTCACAAAATAGCACAGCCGGAATTATTGTAAGTTAAAGAAAAAATGTTATATTTGCTTCCTAACCAGACAGAATCTAAACCAAGCAGAACAGAGATAAAAGCGCACGCAAAGTCGCAGAGCCTGTCCTGAGCTTTGTCGAAGGGACGCAAAGGATACGCAAAGTTTTTTTGCGGGATTCTAAATGTCTTTGCCTTAATTTGTACCAAAGAAAAGCATTCAGAGAATTAGTTTGGATGTATAATTCATCTTTTTTTATTTCTTCTCTGCGTCATCTTCGCGCCTTTGCGTGATATTTTTTGTTTTTTAGCGAGAAATTTACTCCTAAAGGACCAAATTCAAACTAACTTCGATCCAAAAAAATGACCGAACAACAAAAAGCCAAAATCATCGCTAAAACTCTGGATGAACTTTTCCCGCAGCCGCCCATTCCGCTCAAACATAAAGACCCTTTCACCTTACTGATTTCGGTTTTACTGTCAGCGCAAACCACCGACACGATGGTGAACCGGGTCACGCCGACTTTGTTTAAAAAAGCCGATACTCCCCGAAAAATGGCCAAGATCAGTGTTGATGAAATTCGGGAGATTATTAAGCCGATTGGTTTAGCCCCCACAAAAGCTGCCAACATTCACACACTCTCTGAGATTTTAGTCGAAAAATACAAGGGGAAGGTACCGGCAACTTTTGAGGATTTGGAAACCTTGCCCGGCGTGGGTCACAAAACCGCCTCGGTGGTGATGGCGCAGGCCTTTGGCATTCCCGCGTTTCCGGTGGATACCCACATTCATCGTTTGGCACACCGCTGGGGGCTTTCAAACGGCAAATCCGTGGTACAAACGGAAAAAGATTTAAAAAGGATTTTCCCGGAAGAGCAATGGATTAAATTACATCTGCAAATTATCTATTTTGGCCGGGGATATTGTCCGGCCCGAAATCACGAACCTGAGGATTGCCCGTTATGCAGTAAGGCAGGGGTTTAAAATGTTAAACCCCTACAGAGATTGAACCCCAATTGAATTTAAGGACCTCCCATCACTTCCTTCAGAGCCTGACGGATTTGCGGCTCCTGCATCAGGTGGCCGTCCATCTTTTTTTGAACATTTCCCTCGCCATCAAAAATCACCAAACCGTGGTTACCAAATCCGTAGCCTTTAATTTGCTCTACGCTTTCCGGTGTCGTTGCATCCAGAATTTCACATTCCAAATTGCCTTTGTATTCAGTTTCAAGACCATTCACGATGGTCGTAACTTTGGCACAGAACGGTCAGCCGGGAAGGGCGTAATAAACAATCTTGGCCGGCTTAAGCGCAACAGTTGCAACCTCTCCGACTACAGGTTTTTCTTCAGTTTTGTTTGAGCAGGCCAGGTTGAAGGCTATCAAAACAAACCCAAACAGTGCAAAAAGTTTAAAATTGCGTGTCATTAGTCCCTCCTATGTTTAATTAATAATTCCTAACGCGGACAAGCCGCAAATCTCAAAAAACAAACTACAAATAAAACTAAATACCAAATCCCAATATCCAATAAAACCGTAACTTCAGTGATTTTGTTTGATGCCGAACCGTCGGCATTGAAATTTGGATTTTGGAAATTATCCCGCCTTCCCGGGACGCCGAGCCGTCGGCACTTGTTATTTAGGATTTGATATTTGTGATTTCAAATTCTGCCAAAAATGTGCAAAAAATAACTTGTCGGATACTAATTGGTACCATCAGTCAATTCTTCCGCCAATGTATATTGCGGAGCAATATCCACCGGCACATCATTAAGTTTTTCAAGCGCGGCTGCCAGCGTCTCCGGCATCTTAACATATTTTTCGAAGAATGCCTGCATTCCGTCATAATCACCGGTAGCTTGTAAAATACAAATATCCTGTACCAGCTCTCGCACCCAATTTTCGAAGTCCTCGAAATTTACCGTAAAAGTACCGGTCGCCTCATCATAGTCTATCGCTCCTTTTTCGAGCATATAATTGTATTGCAGGGCAACACCTTTACCGTGCGCTTCACCAATCCCAAATCTCACGCTTCTAAACAGCCCCGCCAGATAAGTCACGGCGATTTCTTTCTTAAAGGAAACAGGCAGCAGTCCTTTTTTGATCATGAAATGAATGTTGTAAACCCCCATGATATCTGCTTTGGCTTCTTCACAAGCGGAATATAAATCCTTCAGCTCCTTGCGGACCTCGGTTTCTCTTCCATCCACGACAATTTTTCCGGGGCCAAGACCATGCGAGAGCTCGTGAAAAAGAACTTCGTTTGTAAACGCTTCAGCGGTTACGTATTTTCGCTGTTCCTCGTTGACCAGTCGTTGCGCAATTGGGTACAAAATTTTATCATATTTAGCTGAGAGGACGTTACGCAGCAAAACTTTTTTACTGCCCTTTTGCTCACGAACCACTTCATCATTGGGCAAATTAAATGCAACCGTTTGCACGCCTGCTTTCGTATCCCCCGCTGTGAGTACAACATCCACAACCCGTATCGGAGATTCACTGCCACGTTTTAGATTTTTCATTTTCTCCGGAATCGGCAGGTTGCGCTCCATGGCTGGCAGCTCTGCTTTATAGCGATCCAGTTTCTTACTTTCTTCAGGGTCGGTTATCGTGACGAAAGACTCGAATGCAGTTTTGTAGCCAAATAGTTTATCTTCATAAACTTCATACGGACCGATGGTAATTTCCACGGGGCTGTCTAAATCCATCCAGTCCATATCGCTTTGGCGGTACTGGTTAGTAAAAAAAGCCTCTGCCCGGGAACGCAGAAATGTTTTTAGCGACTCATTTTCTGTCAAGTCAGCGGCCTCACGCATAAGTTTTGCGGCCGGCTCCAGCCATTCTCTAAATGCCTCGGAATAGGGTATTGCCACCAGGCCTCCCTGTTGGCGGCGAACCAACGTGAAATCGCCTTTCAGGGTGTCCGCCTGATCCGGATGGTCGCTGATATAACTTTCAAATTCTTCTTTAGTAATATCTTCAGGATAATAACCCGCTCCTTTTGGTTTTTTCATTTCGTTGATAAACGGCGCTTCGTGCTCATCCAGGCGATCCCAGAGACCGTAGGAAATCTTAAAATATTCGTATGCTTTCTTGCCGAGATCATCGCTTCGAGACGCCAAAGCCTGGCGATATTCCGGATTTTTCTCCCAGGCCTGTCTGAGGAAAATTTCATCCATATATTTGCTCGCCTCAATGAGCTTGCTCAGTGCTTGACGCTCATTTTCCGGGAGAAGCGAAATGTCTGCTGTAATTTCTGTCGGGGCAAATTTTTCTAAAATCTCCCCAACATTTTCATGAATATCCATTTCCGGGCCTCCTCCACAACTCAAATAAAACACCGGTAAAAATAATAAAGTAGTGAAATCTTTGAACCTAGTCATTTTTTCTCCTTTGAGGTCTTGATTTTTTCAATAAATTTCGCATAGTTTGGAACACAGAGATGACATTAATCGGTTTCATTATAGTAAAAACAGCTAATAATGTCAAGGCAAATGAATGACAAAAAGTCAGTAGGTCATTTACCTGTGGTGTCATTTTTCACGAAGTCAAGAGGACATGAATTAGTGACCATTAAATGACGCGCAGCATAATGACTCTGTAACTCTGTAACTCTGTAAAACAAAGGAGGGCTAAAATGAGCCGCAAAACTTTCTCAAAGGGAAGCTATTTATTAATTACTTTCTGTCTTTTTCAATTCATCTCCTGTGCAACAAATCCAGTAACGGGTAAAAGGGAATTAAACCTTCTCAGCGAGAGTAAAGAGATCCAGTTGGGAAAAGAGGCCGACCCCAGCATCGTTGCACAGTATGGTATTTACGATGACCCCAAGATTGCAAAATTCGTAGATGAAATGGGCCAAAAGATGGCCAAAATCTCCCACCGACCCCACTTAAAATTTACCTTTCGAATCGTGGACAGTCCGATTATCAACGCTTTTGCGCTGCCTGGCGGCTACGTCTACTTCACGCGCGGTATTTTAGGATACATGAACTCCGAGGCAGAACTGGCCGGCGTTTTGGGTCACGAAATCGGACACGTTACTGCAAGGCATGGCGCCAAGGCTTACACCCGCGGGCAACTGGCGCAGATTGGTTTGGGCGTCGGAATGGTCGTTTCAGAGACTTTTCGTAATTATAGTGATTTTGCGCAATTAGGCGTTGGCTTATTATTCATGAGATTCAGCCGGGATCAGGAGCGGCAGTCGGACATGCTGGGCGTCGAATATTCAACTAAAATCGGTTACGACGCTACGAATATGTCCCACTTTTTTGGCACACTTGCAGATTTAAGGAAACAGGCCGGCGGCGGTGGGGGCGGTGCTCTGGACAGCTGGTTTTCCACTCACCCCGATCCGCAAGATCGGGAGGCCAAAACACTGGCCCTTGCCAAGGAGGCTCAAGCAAAATCCCCTTCTTCTGTTTTTAAAACCGCAAGAGAGCCTTATCTTGCCCTCATTGACGGCCTTGTATTTGGCGAAGACCCGCGACAGGGATTTGTTGAAAACGGCACTTTTTACCATCCAACTCTTGATTTTCAATTCCCGGTGCCGACGGATTGGCAATTGGTGAACTCACCTCAGGCAGTCCAGATGGGAAATAAAGAGCAAACCGCCGGCATTCAGTTTACACTCGCAAAAGAAGCAAGTGCGCGTCGGGCCGCAGATAAATTCGTCGCGGACACAAAAGCCACGGTCAAGTCATCCGACTACCGAAGACTCAATGGCTTTACCACCGAAATCAGGGAGGTTACCATTGCCGGTCAACAAGGAGACTTAAGTGTACTTTCCTATTTTATAGAAAAAGCACAAAATGTTTTTGTCTTTCACGGCTTTACCTCCACAGTTAACTACGAGAAGCACCGCCGCGATTTCAGATACACCATGGAGAATTTTGAGCGGCTGAAAAACCAGGCAGCCAAGAATGCTAAACCGACGCGCATCAAAGTTGTCCGGGTAGCAAAAAGCAGCACTTTGAAAGATTTCCTGGCCCGCTACCCAACCAAGAAATCTACTCCTGAAGAGTTGGCGATTATCAACGGCATGGAGTTGACGGATAGGGTGCGGCCGGGAGATAGGATTAAGGTTTTGAGTCAGTGAAAACATACATAGTCATGAAGAAACCGAATGCATCCCAAATCCTCGATTTGCTTAATGGGAAAGATGGCTCAAAGTATATTTCTGAATTATATCATAGTTTATTAGAATATATCAAGTCCGGCAAAGCTATTTATGATATGGGACGCTTTTACTAAATGAAAAATGGTACAGGTAGAGGGTCCGAAACTCGAGTAACGTGTTTCATTAGTGTTACCTGATGCGCCCAAAGCAAAATCTGGATGTGTTTACGGAATCATACAGAACACACATGAAACGATTCCACTTGATGATTCTGCTGCTTATTTTCAACTTGCCTGCAGACCTGCAGGCACAGGGGGCCAGCCGTCTGGCAACCTTAGAGCCTCTTCTGAGCCAATCAGAAGATTACAGTTCTTCGACGGGCTCGAGGTATCGCATCGAATTTGAACGCCTCGTCCCCGAGAAGGGGCCAGATCCGGATGAGCCAAACTGTATGTTCCAGGATAGGCACGGATTCATGTGGTTCGGCACAAGTTTCGGCCTGTTAAAATATAACGGCTACACTGCGATTGTCTATGATCATGATCCCCAGAACCTGAACAGCTTAAGTGATAATCGGATTAGGTCACTTCTGGAAGATTCTTCCGGCATGATCTGGGTCGGAACCAGCGAGGGTTTGAATCGATTAGACCCTGAAAGTGACACGATCGTTCGATATCGACACGAACCCGGCAATCCCAACAGCCTGCAAAACAATACGGTCTACGCGATCTGCGAAGACAACGCTGGCGTACTCTGGCTAGGAACGGGAGCGGGATTGATCAAGCGCGATCCTCAAACGGGTCAATTCACGCTTTACGAGAACTTGCCTGGGGCTCTCGACAGCGATGGACACAACGGTGTACTTGACGTTCTGGAAGACAAATCAGGTGTTTTGTGGATCGGAAGCTCGGAAGGGTTAGTCAGTTTCGACGGTGCCCGAGAAAAATTTGTCCGTTATTTTCATGACCCCGAAAACCCAAGGAGCTTGAGTAACAGATTTATCCGGTCACTTTATGAAGACAAACAGGGTGTGCTGTGGGTCGGGACGAGTTCCGGGCTGTCGCGTATGGTCCGCGATGACTCTGGCAACATCTCATTTGAACGGTACATCGACGAGCCGAAAGATCAATATAACTATTCTAACAATATAATCTGGTCAATTTTTGAAGACAAATCAGATGTCCTGTGGGTTGCGGTTCAAAACGGGCTTTACCGAATGAGCCGGGGTGATGAAGGAACTTCCGAGTTTATCCGTTGTCAGGTCGAGATAGCATCCGGCTACAACAATGAAAAAGTCGGAGCAGTCTATGAAGACAATACCGGAACGCTCTGGATAGACGTTTCTGGTGCAGTTTATAAATCGAATAGACAAAGTGAAGCGATTTCTCATTATAATCACGACCCAGACAATCTCAATAGTTTGAGTCACAATCACGTCACCGAAATCTTGGAGGATAAAGACGGGATTCTCTGGCTTGGAACGGCTGATGGGCTGAATAGATTCGATCGCAAAAACAATAAGTGGACGCATTTCCAGGCTGACTCTGCTAACCCCAATAGTTTGTCCCACAATCGTATATTATCAATCTGTGAAGACAAGTCAAACCACCTCTGGATTGGAACCCACGAAGGTGGTTTGAACAAATTTGATCCACAGAAGAAGGAATGGACGCGCTATCAGAACTACCGTGAACCAAAAAGCATAAGCAACTGGTGGGTCAATTCGGTTTATGCCGATCGAGAGAATGTGCTCTGGATCGGAACCCTTCATGGCGTATTGAACAAATATGATCGTCAAACGGACACCTTCGTCTGGTACGAAAATGACCCTGAAAACCCGAACACCATAAGTGAAAGTAGCGGCACGATGCCGATCTTCGAGGATCGTGCAGGCGTACTTTGGATCGGCACCGATGGCGGTGGACTCAATAGATTCGACCGGGGACAGAATCTATTTACGCATTATCAGCATGAGCCTGGAAACTCAAAAAGTCTGAGTCATAATACCGTTACAGCCATACATGAAGACCAGCAGGGTGCGCTTTGGATTGGCACACGTGTCGGGCTCAACAAACTTGATCGCAACGAAACCGATAGTCTTGCCCGCGATGAACCATACTTTGTCCATTACCTGTCTGATAGGTCAATTGACGGCCTGTTGGATGATGATGATGGTAATCTGTGGATTAGTTCCGCAGGTGGATCCCACAGTGGTTTGACCAGATTTAATTATCAAAGCGAAACCTTCAGAGACTTCAGTGCCCAGGGGACTTTACTTCACAAGAGTCAAAGAAGCGGTGCAATGTTTGTTGCCGACCACCACCACACCGGATTTTATTCCTTTTACCCATCGGCAATGAAAAGCAATCACCATGCCCCTACAATTGCTATCACAGATTTTCAAATATTCAACAAGTCGGTTCCGGTTGCAGGTTCCTGGTGGGAAAAAAACGGCACAACCAGCATTGAAACCTATCGTCTAAAAAAGTCCCTTACCGCCACAAAAGAGATAGAGCTGACCTACAAAGAAAGTGTCTTTTCTTTCGAGTTCGCCGCGCTCCATTACGCAGACCCCGGGAAGAATGAATACGCCTATAAAATGGAGGGATTCGATGATGACTGGAATTATATCGGTACGCGCCGCTTTACGACCTTTACCGGACTGCCGGCCGGAGAATATACTTTTCGAGTCAAAGGCTCCAACAATGATGGTGTCTGGAACGAAGAAGGTACCTCGATTAAGGTCATCATTACTCCACCGCCCTGGAAAACCTGGTGGGCTTATGCCTTATATGCAACAACCCTTTTCGCACTTCTTCTGGCTGTGCGACGTTTCGAGTTGAGTCGCGCGCGCCTGAGACAGGAACTGGAACTCGAACACGAGCAGGCCGAGAAAATGGCTGAAATCGACCAGATGAAGTCACAATTCTTTGCCAACATCTCGCACGAGTTCCGCACGCCGCTCACCCTTATCCTCGGGCCGTTGGAAAAATTGCTTTCGGATAACGTTGAGGAAACGGTCAAAAAGCAGTTCCGGGTGATGCTGCGCAATGGCCGGCGGCTGCTGCGTCTGATAAACCAGCTTCTCGATCTCTCGAAGCTGGAGGCTGGCAGTATGTCCCTTAAAACCAGACCGGAAAACATCATCCCCCTTCTCAAAGGTATCGTGCTTTCATTTTCTTCGCTGGCGGAGCGTAAACGGATTACCCTGCGGTTTCAACCGCCTCAACCTTCCGAAGGTTCAGAACCTTCGGAAGGTTTAATAGTCTATGTTGATCGGGATAAATTGGAGAAGATCGTCTCCAATCTGCTCTCAAATGCTTTTAAATTCACTCCCGAAAAAGGCAAAATCTCAGTGGCTGTTTCGACAACACAATCCCATGCAGAGATTACCGTCGCCGACAGCGGGGTTGGCATACCGAACGAGAAACTGGAAAAAATCTTCGATCGCTTCTACCAGGCGGACGATTCCTACACACGCGAACAGGAAGGCAGCGGTATCGGTCTCGCGCTGACCAAAGAATTGGTGGAGCTGCATCGAGGAGAGATTCGAGTCACCAGCGAACCCGGCATGGGTACTACCTTCACGGTTTGCCTGCCGCTGGGGAAAGATCATCTGAAAGCCGAGGAGGAAATCGCGGAAACACCCCCCTTTTATTCCCCCCTCGAGGGGGGACTAAGGGGGGTGTCCTCACCGTCGTCCGAAGAAATTTTGGAAGAGGCCACCACAGGAGAACCTTCCGAAGGTTTGGAACCTTCGGAAGGTTCTGATGCCCTCCCCATCGTTCTGATCGTGGAAGATAACGCAGATGTCCGTACCTACATCCGCGATTATTTGGAAAAAGAGTATCAAATCATGGAAGCCGTGGACGGCGAAGATGGCTTTGAAAAATCCGCTGAAGCTGTTCCCGACTTGATTATCAGCGATGTGATGATGCCCAAGATGGACGGCCATGAACTGTGCCGCAAACTGAAAACCGATGAGAGAACCAGCCACATTCCGGTCATTTTGCTAACTGCGCGCGCCGGCGGCGAAAGCAAAGTCGAAGGGTTGGAAACCGGCGCCGATGATTATATTATCAAACCGTTCGATGCTCGCGAGCTTCAAGTGCGGGTTAAAAATCTCATCGAACAACGGCGCAAATTACGCGAACGCTTTCGCAAGGAAATCAAACTCCAGCCCAAAGACATCGCCGTCACCTCAATGGACGAAGAATTCCTGCAAAAAGCCATTTTTATCATAGAAGAAAACCTGTCCGACCCCGAGTTCAGCACTGAGGAATTTGCGAAAAAGGTTGCGTTGAGCCGCTCACAGTTGCATCGCAAGCTGCGTGCCCTCACAGACTACCCCACCCACGAATTCATCCGCATGTATCGACTCAAACGCGCAGCTCAACTCTTGCAACACCATGCTGGCACCGTCACAGAAATCTGTTACGATGTCGGCTTCAACAGTCTCTCCCATTTCGCCAAGGCATTTCGGGAACTCTTCGGGCAATCCCCTTCGGAGTTTGCTGCCAGCCACCCCGGCGAAGATGGATAAAAAGCAAAGCTATCCGTTCGCAAAAAGGTTCAATGTTTCGGTTTCTGCTTTACTTTCTGATTCTGTCATAAAACCCCGATTTTGCTACACCGCCATTAAATTTTGCTACACCACCGTTAGCGGGACCTACCCTTGATTTCGTATCTTTACAGTAGCCGACATTCGAGCCTTCTGCTTGCACGATCTTTGGCGGCAGTATTGAAATAAAATGATAAAGACCGAAAATGTCTCACCGTGCTATCACAAGAGCGGGGCACAAGGTACATTTGTTTGTCGCACCCGAACAGTATCGCCAGATCGACGAATGGATGGAGAGCGACGGGCTTGGCCTCACGTTCACCCACATGACAGAAGGAGGGTATTGACATGAAACGAGTACGCTCCTCCGATAGAATTTATATGTTTTTTTATAATTCATAATTCAAATTGACTAATTGTTCTTAAAGATTTAAGGAGGAAACCAATGAGAAAGTCAATCATACTAATGCTAACCTGCATCAATTTAACGCTTTTGCTCTCTTTTCCTGCCACCTCACTAATTGCC
>JADFPY010000134.1 GCA_022562085.1 candidate division KSB1 bacterium
ACAGCATCTTTGTGTCCGGTACGACCGCTACGAATGAAGCCGGCGAGATCGTTGGCGTGGGAGATATGTATGCTCAGACCAAACAGACGCTGATCAATATCCAAACCGCACTGGAGCGGCTAGGCGCCAGCATGTCAGATGTAGTCCGCACGCGCCTGTACGTAACCGATGTCTCTTTGTTCGATCAGGTTGCCAAGGCGCACGGCGAATTCTTTGCCGAGATCCGCCCGGCCTCCTCGTTAGTTGAGGTCAACAAACTGGTCGATAGTGAGATGCTAGTTGAGATCGAAGCGCAGGCGGTCATTGAAGTTGAATAATCATTAAGCAATTCTACCTAATTGCGATTAAATTTTTCCACGTGAAGGATCTTAATTTAGAATTCCAATGTCCTTTTGCCAGTTTTCTGCATTTCCTCCGCTATAAATATGCTGCTGCCTTCCCCCTCCAGGCCCTTAAGCGAGAGCTCAGAGCCCGGAGGGAGGATTATGTCAAGTTCGCTTACGGCGTAGCCCACCAGTCCATGCATACGCGATAGCAACTAAAGCGGCCGTCAACAAGGTGGCCACCATGACGTATGAAACGCCCGAATGGATGCCGAAGGCTCCCAAAACTGCCGTGAATATGGGAGCCAGCAGAATTGCCGTGGTTCCGCAGCAACCGGTCAGCGCTGCGATCCCGGTCAAGGCAAGGCCGGTGTCTCGAACGCGATACCATCTCGCAAGCTGGTAAAAGCCAATGGCTACTACGGAAGTGTCAGCGAACAAGTGACCCACGGCCATAAAACCGTGTGTCGGGCCATCAGCCCCGAGTATCAAAATTCTCGTCAAGTCCATATCACCAAGCAGGGCCAGGCCAAGGCTCTCGGTCGCGATAGCAAAACCAATCACACCAAGCGCAAAGGTAATCAGGATCCAAGAGATGTGGTTCACCCGGCTGTAATACTGAAACGTCATCACTGCTACGCTAAAGAGAACAACTGCCGGTATGAGGCCCCACAAGGACGCCACTTGATGTCCAACCAGGTGCATCCAGACTTCCGACAAAAGTAGGGTTGCGACAACGGCTATCCACAACCGGGTCTCATAGGCCATTGCCTCTTTGGCTGGACTTAACTGAGACGAATTATTCTCGATCATTTTCGTACCTCCTAAATCTCTCGTAACATTCTTCATCTTTATCTCCTTTCTGAGAATTAATATTGGCTTCTGACAAAACGCCGTTTAAAATGAGTGTTCAGGCTTCAGCCTGCCTCAACCTAAAGGTTGAACACCCTATTTTACAGGAGCCTAAGAATTAATATTGACTTCTCCATTGGAATGAGTCTTCAGGGTAATAGAATGATTCCCACTGTCAATAACCCGTATTGGGTTTCTTTCGTTTCCGTTACTGGTAAATCAGCCAAGTCATCATCCGTATGCAAGAGATCCCAATGAAATTCAGCAAAAAACCCCATTCTTGATGTGCCTTTAAATCTAAAGCCCATTCCCATAGCAAGCAAAAATGCGCTTTCATTAGCGCTCAAAAAATCTTCAGATTCAGTGGTCGTAATTGTGAAGTCAGATACACTCGAGTGCCCAAGGCCAGCAGCCACTGAAAGGTAAAAATTTGCCACCTTTTGCGAATCATATTGCAAAAGATAAAACTTCGCTTCTCCAAAAAGCTCGAGAGATGTAAATGTTGCGCCATCTATTTTCATGCCAGTTGGTGCGTCAATACCAAAAGAATTGCAGGCCGCAAAGATGCCAAACTCCAAATCTGGATCGAACTGATAACTTGCCCCAACCTTGCCGTTAAGACCGATACTGTAAAATTTCCCGATCCCTGCCGGACCAAAAAAACGTGAAATACCGCCACCGATAACGGCCTGCAGTTTTTTCTCTTGTGAGAAAACATTTGCATCGGCAAAGACTACAAAGACTATATTAACTAAGCACAGGAAAACTCTGTACATCGGTTCTCTCCCTTACCAAGGCAGAATGCTAGAATTCGAATGAAAACCCAAAAATATACTTCCAGCGTCTAAATTTGAGTTTAGACGTGGCCTCGTCGTCCAAGATTGGATCCTCAACGCCCGGATCGAAAAAACTGATGGTTTGCGGAATATCCTGGTTGCCAAACGACCATGTAAACCCCAATGTCACTTCACCGCGACCCACTTTAACAGAGGCGCCGCCTGCGACATGGTACAAATCCCAGCCCGCCGTTGAGGCATTGGTTTGCGTGTCGGTCAGGTTCACAATTCTTCCCACATCTTCGGGAGCAGCGGAACGATCTGTTGCAAAGCTGCCGTAGCCTGATAGCGTCTCGTCTACATAAACCTCCAGGCCAATGCCGTAGTTTAAGACCTCACGCAGATTCTGGGTCAGGCGCCTGTTAATCGTTTCACCTGTGCTCTGGCTGACAAAGCTTGAAGGCTCCATGATCGAAAATTCCTTCACGGCATCATACCATTCCGCACTGAAGTGAAGCTTGTTCCTGCCAAGCTTTAAAGCTCCGCCAACCCCCAACGCCCAGGAGGATTGGTACTCGGCATCGATGTCATCTTCCTGTCGTGCCGAAAGCCGATCGTCCCGAGTGCCGTCACCATCCAGGTCAGCTCCTGCAAACGCATCGTTAAAAAGCGTCGAACCACTGCCGGTCAAGTTTAGCCTTGGTGTTGTTAGTGTGGCCCCAACAGACAGGTACTTGAGATCAAGGGCAAAGCCAGCTTTCCATAAAAGACCTTTGGTCTCGTAGTCATACTCATTTATCTGAATAGCAATGACCGCCTCGTTCGTCGTCGTTAACGCCTCCGAAAGTCTCCTGAAAGCGATATCCTGACTACGTATGGAGAGGAACTGGGTGATACCAAAACTCGCCTTAGCGCCCGCTCTATGAGCCCAGCTGAGGCCGAGCCATTCGTCCCTGATTTTCTGGGTCAGCGAAATTTCCGTTGCAAACAATTCATCACCCGGGATGGTTTCAATAATATCAGCTATGCCACCTCCCGCTATGCCAAGATTTAACTCACTCCGCTGCCGGGTCAGGAATGAGTAGGCGAAATGATGTCCAGGCAAAAAACCGATCTTGAACGTTCCCGCCACCAGGCTGGGAGCGCCGCCAAATGACGAGCTTCTGAAATCTACCCCCGCGTCTGTCCCATCCTCGACAATAACTTTATCCCACTGGTACACTTTGGCGCTGAGCAGGAAAGACAAGTCGGACGTTAAAGCCAGCCGGGCCGGATTATAATAAGTCGCTCCAAGGTCCTCGACACTGCCGATCACACTGCCTCCCAGCAAAGTCGATCTTGTTCCGTATTGCAAAGTCCAGTAATGTGCATCCTGAGCTTTGCCGGCTTCCGGAAAAAGACAGGCCGTAGCGAAAATGGCAATCAATAAAGTTTCTTTAAAGCTAGTCATTCCACCCTCCATTTTTTTTCAATTTCAGACAATTCGAACAGGTGGGAGTTTCATTTACTTCCCTCTCCAAAATAAAATGAAAAGCCGGCGATCACCAGTAGACTGCGATAGGTAGACTCCACTTCTCCGCGCGTGCCGAGCAACTCGTTACTTTCGTTGGCATCAATCAAATTCACTGGCTGCCTGTTTTTGCCGTTGCCGAAAATAAGACCCATTCCCAGTGTAAACTCAAACCTGCGAATCCTAAAAGTTGAGCCCCCCGTGAGGTGGTAGAGATCCCAATTTGAGACTGCTAAATTGCTATCTGTTCCGGGCACAGCTGCCGAAAAATCTGTGCTGAAACTGGCATACCCTGTCAAATGACTATTGTAAGTATGCTCAACACCAATACCAAAATTGACGATTGACCTGAGCTCGTGAGTGATCTGGTTTGCATATGCTTCGCCGGAACTTTGAGCCTCAAAAGGCTGTGTTTCAAGCACGTCGAATTTGCTGACCGCATCAAACCACTCGGCGCTAACATGGACAGCGCTCTTCTCAAAATGATACGCCAGACCCATTCCAACTGCCCAGGATGACTTATAGTTGGCTTTAACTTTCTCCTGTTCATTAAAAATGAATTCCAGATCTTCAACATTGTCGTTATTTACGTCCTGCCCGCTCACCGTTCTGTTTATGGTGGCAGTGCCGCTGCCAAAGAGGCGAAGACTTGGCGTGGTTAAAGACAGTCCGAAGCTGACAGGTTTGAAATCAAAAGCAGCACCGACCTTCCACAAGGTGCGCCAATGGTCGTAATCGAATTCCTCAAACTCTATGGTGGTGGCAACGTCCTCCTGAGTCAGGGCCTGTGAGATGACCTGAACCCGCATAAGCTGGGCTCGTACTGCAATATACTGCGTCAGCCCGATGCTGGATTTATCACTTAACCTATATGACCAGGTCAATCCACCCCAATCTTCATCCAGGTCTTGTCGCACAACCACCTCTCCACCAAATGGCTCTTCGCCCGGTGAGCTTGTTATCGCTTCGCGTGTATCTATCTGTCTCTGGCTGAGCCGGACATGAAACTTTTGGCGACTTAGAACTGAAAAAGCCAATCGACTTCTACTGGCTCTGTCGTAAGTCAATAAACCGGCAAGCAGATCCGGGGCGGTCTTGAACTGAAATTGCGAGAGGTCAAGATCCTGACCGGCACCGTTTTTAAAAATCAAAGTCCTAAAGCCGAAGATCGAACCGCTTATTACAAATTCCGGATCCGCCATCAAGGCCAATGCGCCCGGATTATAGTAGGTCGAACTTATATCCAGCAAACTGCCAATCACTGATCCCCCAAGCAGGGTCGAACGGGTGCCATAGTGCTGCGACCAGTAGTGTGTATCCTGGCCGACAATATCACCAACCCAAAGATTCGTTGTAATGCAGGTTAGAAACAGAACTCTCACTCGTTGGGGTTTCATTTGTCGTAAACTTTGGAATTGTGCAAAATATATGGCTGGAAATATTTCCCGCTCACCGAACCCTCTGCCGCTGTGTGAGTGCCTTTTCACGGCCCCGGATTCCCACACGAATGCTTTTTCCCGCCTCGTTCCATGCCAAATGCACGCGAGCCATACCTGAGAAAGGCGTTAAAATATTTATGCCAAAACCGTAGCCATCGAGAAAGTTATCCAATTTAAATTCATCTTTCTCATTCCATGCATGGCCCAAATCAGCAAAAACGACAGCTTGTAAGCCAATAAATGCCGTAAACTTACCAAAGAAAGTCAGTACATAAGGCTCAAAGAAAGTCCAGCGATATTCCAGGGTATTAATCATTTGATTTTTGCCAACCCTGGAACTTAGATCCGAACCGCGAATGGTGTTCCACCCACCCAGCCCGTAGAATTGCCAGGGTGCGTAGTCTACTCCGGCTGTTCCCGTAGTTAATGTTGTCAATGAGAAAAGGGCCAAGGTGTGGTTGTGTACAATCGGTTGATAGCGTCTGAGGTCAAGTGTCAACTTCCAGAAACTGGCATCGCCCCAGCCAAAAATTCCGGATCGCATTACCTCAATTTCATTCCACCAGCCCCGCGTGGTATTTATCCACAGATTGCGGTTATCATATCCGACAAAGAATCCAATTGACGGGACATTATCCCTGTTAGTTGAGGAAATGGTTGCACCAGTGGTATCACTTTTCACAGACTGAAACGAAAACCGGCCCCCGATCCGGCCCCTTTCGCCAATGTAACTGCCAACAGTAGTGTAAAGCTCCGTGCTGGTTTCATCAAATTTAGCAACTTCGTTCCCTCTATCGCGTTGGTAGAATTCAACTCGGTAAGATAAATGATTTCCGGCAAACCAGGGGTCCTCGATAGCGGCTTCCACGTTTGTAGCTCCACCGAGCAAAAAGCGACCTGAAAAGCGAATATTCTGGCCTTTTAGATTTAAGGAGGTGAATCCTGCTCCGGCTTGAACACCATCTGCATCGCTAATTCTAAAAGCAAGGGTAGGCAGATGGGGGAAGGTTTCTTTGACTTCGATGCCAATGACAACACTATCCCGCTCTGCAAATGCTTCTACCTTATGGTAACTGAAGAGCCCCAGCGTTTCTAAGCGCTCATAATCTCTTTGTGCATTGCCTGCGACGTAAGGCTCACCCACTTTCGAGGTAAGCTCACGCGTGATAATATACCTCTTCGTCCACTTCAGGCCGGAAATTCGAATTTCTTTAATGGTTTGCCCGTTAAGCGCCCCATCTGAACCCGAGGCATAAATACTTACGCATAAAACATGAAAAAAAAGAATGGTAAAGAGTGATCTTGCCGAAAAGGCCATTGACGTCTCCATTAATTCTTTGGGAATTTCTCGAATATCTTTTGCACAGCCATATTAATTGTCTCTTCGCGTTTTTCAGGCGTAGATTTTTCCTCAAGTGTTTTGGTGGCAGAACCGCGCCAGAGACGATCGCCTGTCTTGGTTTCTAAAAAATCCAAGACAAGGGTGCCTTCTTGATATTTCTGTTCCAGCACTTTTTGCGAGAAACTTACACTAACAGAACCGGAACTGCCATATGCCCGACCCTGTGCGATGCTTAGGTCTAATGTTTTGTCTTGCACAATAATGAAGTAAAGGATTTTCAAATCCGGATCTCCTCGTTGCAGCTCTAAGCCCTTGGCCTGTAGTTCACTATTAACCGCGTTTTTTATAAGTTCCTGCAATTCTGGGAATTGTTGCAAAACTCCCGCAGCCTCACTATCCGCTTGCCAATCAAAGGTCCTGTAGTTACTAAAGTCAGTTTTTTTGAAATAATAATCTTCTACACGAATCGACGAAGAGGCACAACTCAGGCAAAAAGCGAGCAAACTAACACCACTGATTATGTCTTTCATTTTCATTGGAATTCCTCCATGTAAGTCTTATAACAGGAAGTCAACTCCCTACCCTTCACTGTGTACAAGCAGTGAATTCAGAAAGTGAAGAACAAGCCGCCCGAGATATCCAACTGAAACATCCATGTTGTCTTGGGACTATCATAACATTCGTCAGATTCGTTACAGAAGGCGGCCTCAACACTACCAAACCACGCTGAAGCCACTCGACTCTGGAGACGGAA
The DNA here is from genome assembly GCA_022562085.1 of candidate division KSB1 bacterium. Taxonomy (NCBI): domain Bacteria; kingdom Pseudomonadati; species Candidatus Zhuqueibacterota bacterium. The sequence goes on from JADFPY010000134.1 coordinate 6,997, forward strand.
TCCAACTCTTTTGCTGATTAAGGTCTTCGCACCAAGCACATAGCTGAACGCAATGCCCTTTTCATTATCAAAATCGCCTTTAGGTACGAGACGAGTCAAGCCCCAGGTCAAGGCAAAAAACGGCTGAATCTTCTTCGACGATCCAGGAAAAGCCACTATCCCTAACTCGTAGGAGTCTAAATTCAAGTCGAAGAGGGTAATTTTCCGGTCAATTTCTGAATTGAAAAACGTGAGCTCTGTCGATTGTCGTTCGAGGATGAACTCTAACATAATAGTGCTTTCGACTAGCCAGACGCCAAAGATCAGCCCGAAATCCGGGGAACTTTGTATCTTGAGGCCCTGCACCAAGTGCTGTTCAGCCAAATCCAGGCTCCCACCTTCAAATCCGCCCCCGAGGCGGTAGCCTCCGAAAACGGTGAACTCCCCTTTCTGGGCCCATGCACTGGATAAATCGAGGACCAAAAACAGAAAAATTGCTGTCAGTATTAAACCCTGCTGATTTTTTGAGATTGTTTTTTCTTTCTTCATCTTTGAACGGACACAAAACGTCTAAATTAGTTTGTTTGTGAAGAACCAGTGGTCAATCTTATGCGAATACGGTGCCAGACTACACCATTCAAGAAAAAACAAAATTAGTCTCGTCGTAAGCTTTAAAAAATAAATAACTAAGGGCAGGAAAGCGAACTGAATGAAAAAGCAATTAAGTTACGAAACCGGCATGTCTGTCTAATGATATGCTGCAGTTTTTATGATATGATGAGATTCCAGCACCGCTTCGATTCATTATTTTAAATCATATTTCTCAAGGCGGTAATAAAACGTCGGCGGGGTCAGATGCAGTAGTTTTGCCGCTTTGCTCTTATTATATTTTGCAAGTTTCAAAGCCTGCAAAAGCAAGCTCTTTTCAACCTCCTCTAAATCAATACCGCTTGAGGGAAGCTGGACGGCCTCAGCTGAAAATCTCGATGGAGCGGTCGATTCTATAAAACCCAGATGCTCTTTCTCAATAGTCTTTTCCTTCGAAAAGAGCACCACCCTCTCAACAACATTGCGCAATTCCCGAACATTCCCACGCCACTTGTGATTCAATAATAGTTCTTGCGCTGCCGAAGTTAAAGTCGGTACATCTCTCCTGGATTTGCGGGCAAATTTTTCAATAAAGAATTCAGCCAGTTCGATAATATCCTCCTGGCGGTGCCGCAGCGGTGAAATGACAATCCGATACACATTTAATCGGAACAACAAATCCTGCCGAAACTTACCTTCTTCCGCTAATTCTTTGAGATTCCCATTTGTGGAGGCAATAACACGTACATCAACTTTAACAAGACGAGATCCGCCAACACGATAGAATTCCTCCTCCTCGAGAATTCGTAGTAACTTAACCTGTGCTTCCATCGGAAGCTCGCCAATTTCGTCCAGAATCAATGTCCCACGGTGCGCCAACTCAAACTTACCCATGCTGTCTTGAAACGCACCCGTAAACGCGCCTTTTACGTGACCAAAAATCTCTGATTCTACTAAATTCTCGGGTATGGCGCCGCAATTTAATACAACACAGGGCCTTTGGGAGCGCGGGCTGTCCGCATGGATTAGTTGAGCTATCAATTCTTTGCCCGTGCCGGTTTCTCCCTCTAAAAGAATTGTAGCATCTGTTTTAGCAACTCTAGCTGCTTCGCTCTTCAATTTTTTTGTGTCCTGGCTGCTTCCGATTATTATAATTGACTTGTCGGAGAAAGATTGCAATTTTCGCCTGTGTTCGAGTTCAATTTGCAGTTCATAAGATTCAAGTGCTCTTTCAAGAGAAAGCAACAATTCCTGAGCATTGATTGGTTTGACAAGATAATCGAATGCACCCTTTTTAATTGAATCTACTACCTGGGGAATACTATCATAGGCAGTAATCATGATAACCGGGAGCATCGAACAGCGTGTTTTAATATCCGCCAGAAGCTCTATGCCGTTTTTACCCGGCAGATTAATATCAACGATAACCAAATCATAAGAATTTTTCGATAAAACAGTCAGCGCTTCTTCGGCAGATTCAGCCATTTGAAGCGTATACTTCTCCTTGAGGGTGTCTTGCATCGCCTCACGAAACAGTTCATCATCTTCAACAATTAAAATGCTTTTATAGCAATCAGCCACCTTGTCGAGCCCCTTGTCTTGGAAGTCGGATTATGAATTTGGTACCAATACCTGTCTGGCTCTCGACTGCGATTTGCCCGCCATGCTCTGCAATAACCCGTGAAACGATTGCCAGACCCAGGCCAATGCCCTTTCTTTTTGTGGAAAAAAAAGGTTCGAATATTCTCAGGAGATCTTGTCGGGAAATACCTATGCCGTCATCCTGGATATGAACCTCCAAAGTGTTTGAATCCGATAACGTAGTAACCGCAAGCGTACCGTTTGTAGACATCGCATCCTTGGCATTTAGAAACAAATTAACCAGGACCTGTATAATTTGGTTGCTATCGATTAGAGTTTTCGGCGCTCTTGCTCGGTAGTCCTTCTTAATTGAAAGATTTGAGTGTTCGTATTCATGCCGTACAAAATGAATACTACTGTCGATTACTCTATGGATATCGACACCGGCAAAATCTAATGGGTTGGGACGAATGAATTCGAGGATCCCCTCCACAATGCTCTGAATTCTTGCGACACCGGACTCGATATTCCTAAGTTTAGTCTTATATATTTTCGGCACTTCACTTTGTTGGGCAAGGTATTGCAAATTTAGACTAATCGAACCAAGCGGATTCCGAATCTCGTGGGCGATATTTGCAGAAACTTGCCCTAGTGCAGCGAGTCTGTTCACTCGTTGGTTCACAGGGGGTTTACTTGATAATTTTTTCGCATATAAGGCCCAATACTCAGCCATAAAGGAAAAGTGTTAGATACTACTGAATTTCAAAAGCAAATTTAGAAAACCTCTGAACACCGATTAGCCGTCCATCGGGAAAGCATAAGTCATAAGGCTGGGTAGAAATGGTTACAAAAAAAATAAGAATTTGTCTTTTAAGATTTGCTAATTCTATAACTCTGTCCTTTGGGATGCCCATTAACGAATTCTCGTCAGCGAATCTTGAAAAATGCTACAGACTTTGTTTACATAAAAAGTTGATGATTATCGTTTTAGTACCAGTCCACAAGTTCGCAGAATTTCCCGGTGGCATCAGCCCTAACAACAGAAATAACTGTTTTAAGAATTGCCACTTCTGTGCCAAAGTATTTTTTGAAAAAGAAGCACCTTTGACATTAGATGTAAGTAAATTAAAGACTAGTACTTAACGAAGATAGTGTAGGAAATTATTAGAAGTGTTGGCGAGCTGACTTTTACATGATATAATGAATTTTCTACTATATCATAACTCGATACCGCTATTTTAAACCGTATTTCTCAAGGCGATAATAGAACGCCGGTGGGGTAAGATTCAAAAGTTTGGCAGCTTTTGTCTTGTTATACTTGGCAAGCTCGAGCGCCTGTAGTAGCAGACTCTTTTCTACCTCCTCCAGAGGCAAGCCGGTCTCAGGCAGCGTAATGACCCCGGCTTCGGACTTGGGCGCCGAAGAGAACTCCATGAAATTCAAATCTCCTTTCCTAATAGTGCTGCTTTCTGTAAAAAGAACAACCCTTTCAATGACATTCCGGAGTTCACGGACATTTCCTTTCCAGGCATGCTGCATTAACAATTCTTTTGCTTCCTCGCTGAACTTTACATTTTCTCTTTTTGCCTTCCTGCTATATTGTGCAGAAAAAAATTCGGCAAGCGCAATAATGTCTTTAGGTCGTTCCCGAAGGGGTGGAATGCGAATGGCGTACACATTAATTCGAAATAATAAATCCTCGCGAAACTTTCCTTGCTTTACCAATTCATTTAGATTTCTGTTTGTGGATGCAATAACACGGACATCAACCTTAACCAGTTCGGTTCCCCCGACCGGATAAAATGACCGTTCTTCCAAAGCTCTTAAGAGCTTA
>JADFPY010000135.1 GCA_022562085.1 candidate division KSB1 bacterium
TTGCGGTACCGCGGTCTAAACCTTTCTCGCGTTCATGATATGGATGGAGATCCGAGCCGCAAATTCCGGCCAGATGAACTTTAACGATCACATCTGTGGCTTGCTCAATTTCAGGATCCGGAACTGATTCGTATTTTATGGTTTCTTTTCCGTGGAAGGTTAATGCTTTCATAATTCTCTAAACCTTGCAGGTTTTAAAAACCTGCAAGGTTTACTCTAAGGTTACGATTCAGTTTATTGTTTGGAAATCTCATTTCGCAAAATAACCAACCCAAAGCTGGAATTCAAGGCAAAAATTGTAAAGTGACCCGAAACCGATTTTTAAGGAACGACACAATGGAGTTGACAACCAGCCCTTGTTTTAGTATATTGCAAACGCTTTTCCTGCCTAAAATATTAACAAAACCGGAAATACATTGATAGCTCAAATACATCCCGACGACGAACAGATTTGTCTCGGCCACGATGAAAGCCTCGATGAAAATGCCGGCGCTGTCATGCCGCCAATTGTTCAGACCTCGCTGTTCCGGAAAGGAACGCTTCGGCAATTGCAGGATGAACTGTCAGAAGAGAGCAAGAACTACGTCTACACACGCGGCCAGAATCCAACGGTTGCTGTGCTTGAAGGTAAACTGGCGGCTTTGGAGCGCGGTGAAGCGTGCAAATGCTTTGCCTCAGGGATGGCAGCAGTCAGTGCAGCGCTGACCGGACTTTTGAAACAGGGCGACCATATTCTGTTCGTGAATCACATTTACGGCCCGACGCTCAAGCTCGCACAACACCTCACACGTTTTGGCATTGAGCATACACATACGCTTGAGTTAGATTCCGGCAAAATAGAAAGTGAACTGCTGGCGAATACTCGCATGATCTATTTTGAAAATCCGGGCACCATGATGTTCCGCCTGGTGGACATCCAAAAGCTTGCGGCGTTGGCAAAGAAACACAATATTTTGACCGTCATCGATAACACCTGGGCCACTCCGCTTTTTCAAAAGCCGCTCACTCACGGTGTCGACATCAGCGTGCATTCGTGTACCAAATATATTGGAGGACACAGCGATGTTGTAGCAGGCGCTGTCATTACGAACAAGGCGTTGATGGCTGAGATTTTCCGCGGGGCATATATGCTAAATGGCGGCATCCTCGCACCTTTTGACGCCTGGCTGCTGATCAGGGGACTACGGACGCTTCCCGTACGCTTGAAACAGCATCATAAAGACGCGCTTGCCCTGGCTAAAAATTTGCAGAAGCATCCTCGCATTAAAAATGTGTACCATCCGGCGCTTCAGTCAGCCAGCCTGTCATTAGCGAAACGTTATTTTACCGGCTACTCAGGTCTTTTCAGTATTGAGCTCAACACGGACAAATTCAAAGACATCTGCCGTTTCGTGGATGCGCTGCAGCTTTTTCATAAAGGTGTCAGCTGGGGAGGTGTTGAAAGTCTGGTTATCTCCCCAAACCGCGGCGACAATCAGGAGGTTTTGCAGAAGCTGCAATTGCCACCCGGGCTGGTTCGCTTATCCGTTGGCTTGGAAGGAGCAGAGATGCTAACGGACGACATAATGCAAGCGCTGACAAAGCTCTAGAGTATAATGATTCCTATCGCGGACAAGCCGCAAATCTCAAAAAACAAACTACAAATTACAAGCTTGTCCCCGATTTCAGTGATTTTGTTTGAGAATTTGAAAATTGGATTTTTGGAAATTACTTGTCAGTTACTAAACAACCTGGCAATATACAGTGTTAGCGTGTTCAGCTGTTAAAGTGTTTACGTATTTTATCAAGTTGATTAATTTCAAGATATTAGAACCTGAACACTCGAACACACAAACACGAAAACACTATTATCCACATTGCAACGTTATTTTGAAAACGCTCTACTATCATTAAAACCATGAGCAATTCACTTGATTCTTCAAAAAAGCCAATCTCCCTTTTCGAAGCTGTTTTACCTTTAATCGTGATGTTCATTTGTCTGCTCGTGGGAGCGTTTTCTATCGGCATGGGAACAGAGCTGCTGGTCATCGTCATGCTGACTGCAGCCGCTGTGGCTGGGTTTATTGCGAAAAGAAAAGGTGCTTCCTGGGACGACGTTCAGCGCTCGACGGGTGAAAAGCTGGCATCTGTGCTGCCGGCCATTCTCATTCTGCTGACAATCGGCATGCTCATCGGAACCTGGGTGTTCAGCGGCACCATTCCGACATTGATTTATTACGGTCTCAAACTTGTCAATCCACAGTATATGGTGCTGACTGCTTTTCTAGTGACGGCCGTGATGTCAATTTGTACCGGAACATCGTGGGGTTCTGCGGGCACCGTTGGAGTTGCCTTGATGGGCATGGCCATGGCAATCGATGCGCCATTAGCCGCAACTGCCGGTGCTGTCGTTTCCGGCGCTTATTTTGGTGACAAACTATCCCCACTTTCCGATTCTACGAATATTTGCGCAATCGGTGCAAACGCCAATCTTTATGACCACATTCGCAACATGCTCTATACGGCCGTACCCTCTTTTGTGCTGGCGTTGGTGGTATACGCTTTTGTTGGAAACTTGCATAGCAGTAGTGCTGAAGCTTTGCCGGAAAGCGCCGTACAATTACTCGCCGAACTTGAATCCATCTACAACCTGGGCTGGCTGGCCCTGCTGCCCCCGCTTCTGGTGGTTGCGGGCACGATGCTCAAATATCCTCCGGCTTTAACCATGGCGTCATCTTCTGTCCTTGCCATGTTTATCGGAATCACTTTGCAAGGTTTTGATTTTCAGCAATCACTCAGCGCCGCGGTAAACGGATTTGATCTGAATATGGTTGCAACCCTGGGCCTGAACGCGCCTGACTTGAGCCGGCAGATTGCAACCCTGCTAAATCGCGGCGGTTTGTATTCCATGGTGAATACGCTGCTGGTAATCATTGCAGCATTTCTTCTGGCGGCCGGCATGGATGTGTCCGGAGGATTGGACAAGCTTTTGAACAGCATCCTCAACAAAGTTCGCGGCACATTTGGCCTTATCGCGGCAACGATGAGTTCGGGAAGTATCATGATTTCGCTAACCAGCCACGGCGGCGTCACGGCGCTCATTGTGGGCGGGTTATTTCAAAAAGCTTACAAAGAACACAAACTGGCACCTGAAAATCTCTCACGCTCGCTGGAAGACTCTGTCACTATTGTCGAGCCCCTGATGCCCTGGACGGTTTCTGCTATTTTTATGGCCACTACGCTCGGCGTGCCGACTGCCAATTATATGCCGTGGGCCACTTTCTGTTTCACTGGGCCGCTCTTTTCTCTGCTATGGGCCGCGACTTTTAAGAAATCAAAGTTTGGAACTAAGTTGCTTTGACCTTTTTGTAATTTCGTAATTCTTAATTTTTAATTCTGAATTCTTCATTTTAATGTGCAGGTCCAAAGCAAATCGCATTCAAAAAGAGCAAATTCAAGCCATCCATAAAGGCTCGGTAATTCGGATCTTCTGCAAACGCCACCACATGACCCTGCCCGTGTCGCTGGTGCATTAGATAGGCTTTGCTGGCGATTTGCTTGCGCGCGTCTTCCCAGGTGAACCCGCTCACCAGAACTTTGTCCTCCGGCATATAGAGCGCAACATTTCGGCCTTTATCCAACTTAACGGGCGTAAAAATATTTCTACTCGAAACCATAACATTGGCGTCGCCATCGTAACCGAACGCCAGCCAGTGCTCACTATCCAACTTAACTCGCATGATGGCACCGGGCGTTGAAGCGGGCAATTCTTCTTCAGGTTGAATCGCCTTTTCAACATCAAAGGGCTCAGAAAGATCAGGAGCAGTCTTTTTTGTTTTTGCTTCTTTAGGCTTTTCTTCCTTCTTCTTTTTTTCCGGTTTGCCACCTTTTAATTCCCTGCTGGTGGTCAACAGATCGACTTTATCCTCAGTGAGCCAGTGGGTTGCTTGCCCAAAGGTAATCAGAGTACCACCGTTTTGTACCCAGGCTTTGATTTTTTTAGCGCCCGATTCACCCAGCGTTTTGGTGTAACCCCCTCGTGTATTGGGCAGGATTAAAACATTGTATTTGTGCAGGTCGAAGCGGCCTATTTGTGACGTGTTCATAATCGTAACCGGGTAACTATATTGTTGCTCCAAAATATAGCGCGCCCAACCAACTGAGTATGAACTCGTGGGCGTGTGATAAGCCATTGCAATTTTAGGTTTCTTTAGAAACTTAACATTACCGCTGCCAAAATTAACACCTTCATCCACCCAGGATGTGTTGGTCGCGATGATTTCTGCACCGGTTTCACTTGCGAGTTTCTCCAAACGCTGGTGAAGGTCATCCGGATTGTTTTTTACTTTAATAATTAAAGATCCTCGAGGAAATTTCTTGCCACTGAGCGTCATTGGTTTGTCTGAGCTGAAAACGCGGATATCCTGATGAACCAGACTCAGCAGCGCCTCTGCTGCTGAATTTGTTCCCCACGGAATTAAATAAGCCAGCTGTGCCTTACCCGCTCGAATTTGGCTTTTGTTTGCGACAGTTTCAGACATTACAGTGAAGCGGCCACTCGAGGCTTTTTCGGCCCTATATGCCTCAACATCGTAAATTAAGGGCATTGACCAGGCCGTAACATCGTAAATTTGATCACGCAAACGTTTCTTATGACGACGAAGCTGTTCCTTTATGAAAGCGTCATCCATTGAGGTTTGTTTAGCAAGAAGCGTTTTGGCCAGTCGTTTGGCAGGCTGAGCTAGCGAAACGAGGTAAGTCCCTTCCGGGAATCGTTTCGACTGAGTTTGTCCGTCGTAATAGTCTTTGACTTTAGAGTTGGTGAATGCAGTTTCAGCTTTCTTTACCTCAATTCCTTGCCTGAGCAGCAGTGAAACCAACTTGGCCGAACGGTTCGGATCGCTGCCCGGCGGAATGATATATTCTTTAATGGACTCCCGTGAACCTTCTTGAATGGCGGATTGGCGGTACTTGTAAAAATAGCGCAGTAAAGACTCGCGTTTTGTTGCCGCAGTTTCTGCAGTTGCCAAAGAAGAAATAAAATGGTGCTGCACGGCATCGCGGTAGTGCATGGTCGTTTCATCTTCGCGTTTTACGACCAGGCCGCGTGCAGACGCTTGTTCATAAGTCATACCGATAGAACCCTGAAACATCGGCCAGCCTTCGCCATAGCCGGGATAAAATGAGTCGAAGACTTCACCGGTGAAATAGTCAAATTGCATGCGGTCGAACCATTTCGCATTGTTTCGGCCAAAACGTTCCAGCCATTTGATCTGCTCAGGCGGCATTTCAGGATTGAGGGGATCGGCGGGCGGCGCAAAATAGTAAGTCGAATTTGAGCCCATTTCGTGCAAATCCACGAATACCTGGGGATACCACTCAAGGTATGACTCAACACGGCCGCGGGTTTCAGGTTGGGTCAAGGCAAACCAATCACGATTCATATCAAACAAGTAGTGATTGGTACGGCCGCCCGGCCAGTCTTCATTATGCTCAGCAGCTTTCTGATCCGCATTTGGCCAGCGACCCCGCGTCTGCCGAAAATAATTAACGAAACGATCGCGCCCGTCCGGGTTTTGCATTGGATCGATAATGACCACGGTGTTTTCCAGGACCGACTTAGCAACTGTATCCTTTTTCGCGGCAACTAAATGATAGGCCGTTAGCAATCCGGCGTCTGTGCTGGAAATTTCATTGCCGTGAACGCCGTAGGCTAGCCAGGCAATTGACGGCAGGCTTTTGATCAAATCGTCTGCTTCGGCGCTGTTGATTTTTCGCGGGTCGGCGAGTTTCTGCATGCCGTCTTTGATTTCGTCCAGGCGTGCCATATTCTTCTCGGAAGCAATAATCAAGTAGTAAAGCGCCCGGCCTTCCCAGGTTTTGGCGTACTCAACCAGTTCGACATTTCCAGAAGCTTCCGCTAGGGCCTGGACGTAGCGCTCCATTTCGCCATGCGAGGTGATTCTCTCGCCCCAACTGTGGCCGACGACCTGTTTTAGAGTAGGGATTGCCGGATCATATGAGGCATTTGGATAGAAGTCGAAGTTTTTGGCAAAAGAGAGTGCAGTGAGACAAAAAAGCAAGATGGTTATTAAAATTCGTTTTTTCATTTTTCCTCCAAAGAAAGATAAATAAAATGTCGTTCCGGCCGCTAATGCCGGAATCTCCTGCGACAGTGAACCATCCCAGTAGACCCCTGCCTGCGCAGGGGTGACACTAATGCTGTCACTTCACCGTCAACTGCCCCCTTTCATAAACAATCTTGCCGCCAACGACAGTATAAAGCACCTCTGTCTTTAAAATGTCATCAGGCGAAATTTCTAACAGGTTTTGAGAAAGGACCGCCAAGTCAGCCAACTTTCCAACCTCAATCGATCCTTTGATGTCCTCTTCAAAATTGGCATAAGCGGTGTTCAGTGTGTAGGCTTTGATAGCATCTTCAACTCTGATTTTTTCTTCAGGGAACCAGCCCGATTCCGGTTCACCTGTTAAGGTTTGGCGGTTCACCGCAGCATGTATTCCAAACATCGGGTTTATTGGATACTCGGCGGCAGCCGTGCCTGGCCAATCAGTGCCAAAAGACAAGGTCGCGCCGCTGTCCAGAATACTCTTGAATGCATAAGCTCCCTTGCAGCGCTCATGGCCGATGCGCTCCTCCATCCAGCGCATGTCGTCGCTCAGGTGAAAGGGCTGGACTTCTGCTATGACACCCAACTCGCCGAGACGTTTGAAGTCGCCCGGTGCGATGACCTGCGCATGAACCAGGCGAAATCTGCGATCACGCACGCCGTTTTGTTTGTTCAATTCTTCCAAATATTTCAGAATCAGGTTATTGGCTTCGTCGCCGATGGCATGCACAGTAAGCTGCAAGCCCGCTTTATCCGCGTCCAGCATATATTTCAGAAATTTTCCTTCGACAAAATTACCTTCGTCATCAACCATGAGACGGCGCCAGCGGCCACGATTACCGGGGTCATGTGAGTAAGGCTCGAAGAATCGCGCACTGCTGCTTCCCATAATTCCGTCGATATGTCCTTTGAGTCCACCCAATCGGATCCACTCATCTCCTGCGCCGATTTTGATGTCTTGCTCGGCCAGCTCATTCCACCGCTCTAACATGTAGCGAAAGTGCACCCGAACCGTCAACTCGCCCGCTTCATGCAGTTCGCGATAAATTTCGAGCTGCTCGTCGTCCGACATATCACTGACATTGGTTACGCCGTATTTGCGGATTTCGGCCAGCGCCCGTCTCGTCTGTTCAAGGCGGCGTTCATGAGAAAAATTACGTGGGATTTTTGGGCGGACATAAGGTGAAACGACGTCCCCGCGCAAGATACCATTGAATTTTCCATCGTTAAAAACAAACTCAATGCCGGGCAATTCAGAAGGGCTCGATGGGGTTATACCCAGCGCCTTTTGTGCAGCCCCATTGACGGCAAACTCGCTGTTATCAAATTTTCTAATAAATACCGGATTGCTTTTTGTCATCTCCTCCACCAGACTCATGTCGGGGGTAAAGGGTACGCGATTTTGACCACCTGAACTTCCTTCGGCCCAGGAATCATATGCACCCCAGAGTCCCCCGAGAAGCCAATCACCCTCTGGCAATTTTGCTACGACTTCCCGAACTCGCTCGACAAACTCCTCCTGGCTAGAAACCTTCATAATGTTGAATTCTAGAAAGCGCGCGGCTGACGCAAAATGTACGTGGTTATCATTGAATCCGGGAACGACAAAGTGACCTTGCAAGTCCACCGTGTGAGTATTTGCATTCTTGAGGTTCAAAACCTCTTCATCGCTTCCGACAGCAACAAATCTACCGTCTTTAATGGCAACAGCCTCAGCATTCGGGCTTTCCTCATTGACGGTCCAGATGGTGCCGTTGTGGAGAATCAGGATATCGGCTTCAGCAGAATCTTTTTTTGAACAGGCATAAATCAGGATTTGCAGGATTAAAATTAAGACAATTGAGCTGACACGAATGAGTTGATACGTTAGTAAAACATGCATGACTCCCTCCAGAGATAATTTGAATATGTAGGCAGGTGGCAGAAATTTAAGAAAATCTCATTTGAATGTCAAGATGTGTCGGGCTTAAACTCCGGCCATGGCTGGATACGGTCTCGCCATTTCGTCGCGACGCAGAGCATCGCGACGAGATCGTTTGGTTAAGGTAATAGTACAGTGATTCCTAATTACTATTTCAACAGGCAATCGTATTTGTTGTCTTTTAAATGCTGGGTCCGTCATTGATGGTCATTGTGTCATTAAGTCAATGACAATAAATGACTTACTGACAACTAAATGACAGACTCGAAGACAGATTTTTCGATCCTTTGCAGGAGCACTTAATTACGCACGTTATTTAGGAATCACACTACCAGTTATGTTCCTGATACAATCTGTGGCATACTTTGCACTTTTTCATTGATAGGTTTGATAGTGCCTTCAAGAAAAGCTTTATAGGTGGTCTGTGCAGATTGTGTTTCCGATTTTAATTGCTCGATACGGGTCAATTGTGATTGAGTCGGTTTAGCTGTTGCGCCATCGATGTTCCTCATGAGGGACCTGATTTCATCGCGTAATTGTGGTGTTTGGCGATAGTTCATTCGAGGTGGAGGCCGGGTCCATTGAGAACGAATTGCTTTGATATCTTTAAGTGCCTGTTCAATCATTTTCACCGCCGGCTTGCCTGTATCAGGTGTTTTTGATGCAACGGTTTGAGATTCTTGCAGCGGTTCTTTGTTGTAGGTTAACTTTTCTTTAAGTGCTGTTAACTGATTCTTGAGAAATTCTGAATCATTTAGTAAACCATGCACCTGGGAAAGCAAACCGTTTAGTTCGTCCACAGCATTGCTTTGTGCAAGATAGTCCTCCTGGGTTAAAGCGAATCTTGGGTCAGAAGCGACTTCAATCGAGGTTTGCAATTCCTGTCCGGCGGCTTTAAGAGTTGCCGTATACATACCCGGGAGGGCCCATGGTCTGAAAGGACCGGAACGCCGACCCCCGCGAATAGGAGTCCTGAGCTTGGTTGCTTCCTTCCTGCGTAAATCCCACACAATCCGATTTAAACCGGCTTTGGCAGTTGAATCTTCAAGTGTTCTAACCAGGTTGCCATTTGTGTCAGTGATGGTCACCGTTACCGGGTCCTTTGCATCGTTCGCGAGATGGAAATTAATGTACGCGCCATATTCCGGGTTTTTCGCCGCGTATCTACGTTGTCCCTGGCTTTCCAGCCGATTGTGAAGATGCCAACGAGTCGCTTTTCTGGATTGAAATAAATGAACCGCTTTGTTACTGGCATCCGCCAACTCCTGCAAGGGTCGGATATCATCCAAAATCCAGGCGCCGCGACCGTGTGTGCCGACAATCAAATCGCGCTCCCGTGGTTGAATTCTCAAGTCCCTCACCGAGGCTGGCGGTAAGTTGTTGTTGATACGAGTCCAGTTTTTTCCTGAATCCCAGGATGCATAAATACCATGCTCCATGCCGATATACAGCAGATTTTCATAATGCGGATCTTGTCGAATGACTTTGACGTAATCGTCACCGGGCAGGCCATTGACGATTTTTTTCCAGGATTTGCCATAATCCGTTGTCATGAAAGCATACGGTGTGAAGTCATCGCTGCGGTGATGATCAACCGCCACGAAGGCCGTGCCCGCATCGTGTTCCGATGCATGGATTTTGGCGATCCATGAAAAAGCCGGCATGCCTTTTACTTTCTTAGTGAGATCGGTCCAGGTCTTTCCGCCATCGCGAGTGAGCTGCAAGTTGCCGTCATCGGTTCCTACCCAGAGTACATTTGCATCTTTGGGTGATTCAGCAATGGTTAGAATTGAACAATGGAATTCCGCGGCAGTATTGTCCTGGTAAATTTCACCACCGGATGTTTGCTGTTTACTCTTGTCGTTGGTGGTTAAGTCGGGGCTGATAACTTCCCAGCTATGACCCTTGTCGGTGGTCTTGAAAACCACATTGCCGCCAAAGTAGACCGTGCCGGCATCGTGGGTTGATACATGAATGGGGGAGTCCCAATTAAAACGATATTTATGTTCAAAAATGGCATCTCCTGCTGAACCGGTAATTTTGGGATACGGATGAATATTGCGCACATTTCCGGTTCTGCTATCGACATGAAAAATAACACCACCTTGCAAATTGGCATAAACTTCGTGTTCGTTTCCGGGAATGGGAACAGCATAATAACCATCACCACCTGCTAAGGCTTGCCAATCTCTTTTGAGAATTCCCTGGCGGCGTAAAGAATTGCTCGGTCCGACCCAGGTACCATTGTCTTGCAAACCGCCGTAAACATGATAGGGCTGCCGGTTGTCAACAAACAGTTGGTAGAATTGCGATAACTCAACATTGTTGATAATATCAAAGGTCGCGCCGCTATCGTATGAAATTTGAAAACCACCGTCACTGCCGCTCAAAACACGGTTAGAATTCATGGGATCAATCCACATCGATTGGTGGTCACCGTGAACGTTTTCGGCAATGCGAGCGAATTTTTTCCCGCCATCCGTTGATTTAAACAGACGGCCCGAAAGTGAATAAATGACTTCCGGGTTGTTAGGATCTACCCGGATATCGCTGTAGTAGAATGGACGGAAGTTAATGTTACGATTGTCATTGACCATTCGCCAATTGTCGCCGCGGTCATCTGACCTGAAGAGCGTACCCCCTTTTTTGAATTCGGTGATTAGGTAAACGGTATTGGGTTGACTTTGAGCGATGGCAATCCCAATCCGGGTCATCGGGGCGTCAGGAAGACCTTTGTGGATTTTATCCCAGGTTTCGCCACCATCCATAGAACGGTAAAGCGCGGTATTTTTTCCACCATCATCAAACCGCCATGGACGTCTGCGAAAGGTCCACATACCGGCATATAAAATGCGCGGGTTGTTGTTTTCCATGGCAATGTCGGAGCAGCCCGTATCT
>JADFPY010000136.1 GCA_022562085.1 candidate division KSB1 bacterium
GAACGCCCACGGCTTACCTTTCTCGATTCCAACGCGAGTACGATGCCGTATCCAACAGTAAAACCTATCGCGCAGATGGCGATAATCAATTCCATGACTGCTCCTAACAATTATCGAACCCGTTACCCAGGTAAAAAATTGGGAATCACAACTAAGAATTGGTTTGAACAGCCTTATCCGTCGCTCCCAAACAGTAAAGTAGTCCCAGTAGATTTGAATGGGAGAGACGACCGTCGGCAACTTTTTTTAGCAATTCGCTGGCATTGAAAGCGATGCCCAGACCGGCATTTTTCAGCATGATTTCATCGTTGGCGCCGTCACCGACTGCAACAACTTCTTCGCGAGTGAGTCCCTCCTTCTCCGCGATTTCTTTGACAATTTTACCTTTGGCCTCACGATCGATAATCCGCCCTTTTATTTTTCCTGTAAGGATCCCGTTTTCGATTTCCAAATCATTGGCGAAAGCATAATCAAAACCGAGTTGCTCTTTCAACTGATCCGTGAAAAAAGTGAACCCGCCGGAGATGAGAGCAATTTTGAAACCCATTGCTTTTAAAGTTGAAAGCAATTCATAGGTACCCTGGGTCAGTTGCATGCCGTTTGCCACTTCGGTCAAAACCGAAACCGGCAAACCTTTGAGCATCGCAACTCGCGTTCGCAGCGCTTCTTTAAAGTCAATTTCACCGGCCATTGCTCTATCCGTGATTTCAGAAACTTTTTCTCCAACCTCAGCGGCATGGGCCAGTTCGTCGATGATCTCTCCCTCAATGATAGTGCTGTCCATATCAAAAACCACCAGGCGGCGGCGCTGTCGATGGGGCGTATCCGGTTGGATTATAGTATCAAAACCGATATCATCGCAAGTACGCTGAATCACATCTTTGAGAATCGCCAAATCTCTAAGCTCCGAAGCATCGACCAGTATTTCCAATGCAACCAGTTCACCTCGTGCCAGATGATGCATCCGCTCAATATTAACACGAAAATTGGCCAAAGCATTTGAAATCGCTTTCAGAATGCCAACCTTGTCTCTGCCGATTATCGTAAAAACCTGTAAATTTTTGTCGACTTTCTTCATGGCCGTCGACGCTTCGACCAAATCGACATTGACATCAAGCGGCAGCTTTTTTGTCGCTTCCTTTAATTTATGATATGCCTCATCGATCGGAGTACTTTTATCAACCGTCTCTGTGACCATGAACATGATAAACAGACCATGAACGGCATTTTGCTCCACCGCAACGATGTTCAGTTGCGAATCGGTTACCACACTACAAATGTCGGCGATTAGGTAGGGTTGGTTTTGGCCAAACGTCGTAATGATTATGAATTTTTCAGCCATAAAAGTCTTTGAAGTTCTAAATTTAACTTAAACTTTATGAAAAAAACTGTAAAATGTCAAGCCCCATTTTTTAGATGATGTTAAAATTAAAAAAGTAACTTTACAGCAATTCTAGTTCCCAAGTTAAACTTGAAAACGAGTTAGCGAGTTGAGCTTACAGTGGAATAAAAAAGGCCCCGTATCCTTACAGGGCCTTGTGGAGGAAGAAAGAAATTCATGAGGATCTATGCTTTGCTAGTGCTATCGATGGTACCTTTCCTGGTTGCGTGAAAGACTAATAGAACACCCAGGCCTATCAACAAAATTGGAAAAAGAAAATTTGCGAAATCTGAATGAGAAGAGACACCATAAATAAATGCTGAGAATGAAATCAAACAGAGCGCCGGTATTTTTGCCCAGTCAAGCCTGTTTTTTTCATTTCTCAATAAATAAAGCACGCCAAAAGTCAAACCAACGCCGAGGAAAAAGAGGCTGCCCAATATGCCATCATCATTAAAATGCAATGTTTCCAGGACAACCATACCTCCGATTGTAAAGAAGATTCCTGCTGGAATGAGAAATCCCCACTTTTCGGTATTTCGAAAAAATCCATAAGCGAAAAGAGCAGCTATCCACCAGAGGACTAAAGTACCGATGTAATTGTCGTCGAAATAAGGAAGGCTTTCAAGTAAAATCACAACGCCTACGAAACTAGCAATTGAAGCGGCAATCAGCCAGCCAACCCCTTTGGTCTCAATAAATTTTTTAAATAAAAAATCTCCAACCGCTAAGAATGCCAGAGCAACCAAAATTTCCGCGTTGAACCGTATGATATCAAGATTACTTAGCAAATAAAAAACACCGATAAAGGTGAGTGTACCACCTATCAACAAATTCTGTTTGTTCTTATCCACTTTGCCTTCCTCAAATATTTTTCTTGATAATGAAGTTAGGTCTTATTAACGATAAACGCCTAACATTGTTTCATAACTAGCACAGTGATTCCTAATTATTATTTCAACAGGTAATCGTATTTGTTGTCTTTTAAATGCTGCGTCAGTCATTAAAGTCAATGATGGTCATTGTGTCATTAAGCCAATGACAATAAGTGACTTAATGACAACTAAATGACAGACTCGAAGACAGATTTTTCGATCCTTTGCAGGAGCACTTAATTACGCACGTTATTTAGGAATCACATGAATAGGCACTTAAATCATCAAAGTTAATTGTGAGGAGTGGGCCATGTTTGCACAAATCGATGACGGATTAAATGCGACTCTTGAGAAAATCAAAACGTTTATCGAAACTGAAATTCTACCCCTGGAACCCATGTTCCTGAACCACGACTTCGACGGCTTATTGCCGGAGCTCGAAAAAAGGAGAAACAAGGTTAAGGAGATGGGTCTGTGGACGCCCCACCTGTCAAAAGAGTTGGGCGGTCTGGGGTTGTCGCTTTACCAATTCGGACATGTGAGTGAAGCGATGGCGTACACGCCGCTCGGCCATTACGTGTTTAACTGCCAAGCCCCGGATATCGGCAACACTGAAATTCTGCTCGAGCACGCTACTGACGAACAAAAAGAACGTTTTCTCAAGCCGCTCATAAACGGTGAAATCCGCAGTTGTTTCGCAATGACCGAACCGGAACATGCCGGTTCCAATCCCGTTTACATGAGCACCAGCGCTGAAAAAGACGGCGATGACTATGTGATCAATGGACACAAGTGGTTTACTTCAGCAGCTGATGGCGCCAACTTCGCTATCGTCATGGCGGTCACCCATCCCGGGGAAGAGCATCTGCACAAGAGGGCAAGTCAAATTATCGTGCCGCTCGATACGCCGGGGTTTACGCTTGTGCGAAATATCCCGGTTATGGGAGAAGTGGGAACTGGCTATTTCAGTCACGCCGAAATTCGGTTTGAGAATTGTCGCGTCCCGCAGTCAAATCTGCTCGGCAAAGAAGGCGAGGGGTTTCTGCTGGCACAAAATCGACTTGGCCCCGGGCGGATTCATCACTGCATGCGCTGGGTCGGCATCTCGGAGCGAGCGCTTGAAATGATGTGCAGGCGGGCGGCAACCCGAGAAATTAAGCCGGGCACACTGCTCGGTTCCAGGCAAACGATTCAAAACTGGATCGCCGAGAGCCATGCCGAAATTAGCGCTTCCCGGCTCATGGTGCTGCAAACGGCAGACAAGATCGACCGGGAGAGTAGCTCCGCAGCGCGCCTGGAAATTTCAACCATTAAATTTTATGTGGCCGGCGTCATGCAGAGAGTACTCGATCGGGCTTTGCAGACGCACGGCGCGCTTGGCATGACCGATGATACCATACTGGCTTACTTTTATCGCCACGAACGCGCCTCGCGTATTTACGATGGTCCGGATGAGGTGCATAAAAGCGTGGTGGCGAGGAGTCTGTTGAAAAATTATTCAGGTAAATAGACTGTAGGTTTTTAGGCTGTAGGAAGAATCCATGCGAGATCATACGAAGCTTCGAGCGTTTGAGTTAGCCGACGAAGTGGCAATTATAATCTATCAAGTCACCAGGGATTTTCCCAAGGAAGAGTTATATGGATTAACTTCTCAGATGAGAAGAGCAGCGGTTTCGGTCCCCTCCAACATCGTCGAAGGATGCGCAAGAGAAAGCCAGAACGAATATCTTCGTTTTCTTGAAATAGCTTTTGGATCGTTAAGAGAATTGCATTATCAGTTCAGCCTTGCCAAACGTCTGGGATATTTAAAGGATGATGACATATCTAACTATGATTCAAAAATCATAGAGACTGAAAAGGTCTTAGGCGCTTTGATTCGATCATTACGCAAAACCTAACAGCCTACAACCTACAGCCTAAACACCAGAATAGTTACGAAAATATCCCGAATGCGTGATTTAAAATACGAGAGCATCATGAACCCAATTTCAAATATCCCGCTTGGGGCAACGGCGGTAAAGTCAATCGCAGTAACCAGAGAATTAACAGTTGCCCATTTCCACGAGCACATGCCGGAGTCTATGGCACTCCGATGTCCGAACTATGAATTCGGTGACCTTCGGTGTCTTCGGCGCAGTTCGGTGGGAATAAGTTTTTATAATCCCAATAAGCGACAGAGCGATGAACGTAGAGCGATATGACATGTTTTGTGTAGCGCTCCACGCTTCTCGCTCTTCGCCTTTGGGATTTGGTCAATTGGAATTTTTGCTTCCTAAAGCGGCCAATGCACCTGTGCCCTACCCCTACTTCGGCTGCATCCGGATGGCTCCGTCCAGCCGAATCACTTCCCCATTTAACATTGGATTCTCGACGATCGCTTGCGCAAGTTGAGCGTACTCAGGCGGATTTCCCAGTCTCGGCGGGAACGGCACCATTTTCCCCAGTGCCTCTCGGGCTTCTTCCGGAAGTGCATCGAACAAGGGTGTATCAAACAAACCGGGCGCAATCGTCATCACGCGAATTCCCATTCTGGCCAGATCCCTTGCAATTGGCAGGGTCATGCCAACAATACCGCCCTTGGAGGCGGAATAAGCGACCTGACCTATTTGACCATCAAAAGCTGCAACTGAAGCGGTGTTGACAATCACGCCGCACTCTCCTTCGGCATCGGGTGTATTCCGGCCCATTGCCGCGGCTGCGAGTCGAATGCAGTTGAACGTGCCGATCAGGTTGACCTCGAGGACTTTCTTAAAACTGTCCAATGCGTGGGGACCATCTTTGCCAATGGTTTTCTCTGCGATGCCGATTCCGGCACAATTGATCAGAATCTTCAGCGAACCAAATTTTTCCAAAGCCGTGTCGACAGCGTTTTGAACATCTGCTTCCAGGGCAACGTTGGTTTTGACAAAACAAACAGCACTTCCCAGCTCCTGCGCCAGCTTGCTGCCACGCTCGTCGTTCAAGTCTGCAATCACGGCTTGGGCCCCACTTTCAACAAAGCGCCGCACGCAGGCTTCACCGAGCCCGGATGCGCCGCCGGTAACTATCGCCACGGCATTCTTCAGATTCATGAGTCCCTCTCCTTTTGGTTAAACCTCAGTTTCATGAGAAAAAAGCATTTGATTTTTTTAAAACCATTAAGTACTTTTTATTATCCTTTTAATACCAAAAATTACCAAAAATATAACCTTCCGCTTCTCTTTGCGCAAGTTTTTATTTCAGTTGGCGGCGGTCAATTGTAAATCACCTAACAGGTGATCCCGAAGAAAGTCGGGACACGACGTAAATTCAAAACCAAAGGCCAACAGCTAATGGCCAAACGCGTATTTTAGGTCAATAGAAAGCATGTCCACTGAAATCATCGACCAGGCAATCTTTATTCGAAAAGGGGAAGAGCTCGATCTTGGTCCACTAGAAGCGTATTTAAACGACAAGCTTCCGGAGCCGGGAGGCAAGCTCGAAATCCAGCAATTCCCCAGCGGGTTTTCGAATTTGACTTATCTGCTCCGTTTCGGTGAGCAAGAATTGGTCTTGCGGAGGCCGCCGTTTGGCGCGAATATCAAGAGCGCACACGATATGGGCCGCGAGTACTACGTGCTATCGAATTTAATTGAGGTTTATCCAAAAGTGCCGCGACCTTTGGTCTACTGCGAAGACGAGTCGGTTATCGGCGCCCCCTTTTATGTGATGCAGCGGGTACAGGGCGTGATCCTGCGCAAGCAGCCGCCAAAAGGTCTTGATTTGTCTCCGGATCTCATGAAGCGCCTGTCCGAATCATTCGTCGATAACCTGGTCGAGCTGCACCGAGTCGATTTCGCCGCCGCCGGTTTGTCAGAACTTGGCCGGCCCGAAGGATATGTCGCACGTCAGGTAAACGGCTGGACCAAGCGTTACCGAAACGCCCAAACCGATGAGATTGCAGAGCTCGACCAGGTCATCGCCTGGCTCGGGGACAATATGCCGGCCGAAGTGAGCGCTTCTCTGATTCATAATGACTACAAGTATGACAATGTCGTACTCGACCCCGCTGATTTAACCAAGATAGTCGCCGTTCTCGATTGGGAAATGGCCACGCTTGGCGATCCGTTGATGGATCTTGCCACCACGCTCAGCTACTGGGCGGAGAAAGGCGAACCCGCTCCCCTGGTTTTCGGACCGACCGCCTTACCCGGCAACATGAATCGAATGCAACTGGTGGATCACTATCAGGAAAGAAGCGGCCTCGAAGTTGCCAATCCGGTCTTTTATTTTGCCTTCGGCCTTTTCAAGCTGGCCGTCATTGTTCAGCAAATTTATGCACGCTACAAAAAAGGAGACACCCGGGATGAACGGTTTGCCACCCTCATTGACGGAGTTCGCGCTTGTGCAGCACTGGCGGGTACCGCCGTTGACAAGGACAGTATACATGAACTCATTTAAACAAAATAACTATTCAGCTATTGGCATTTCGCAGTTGGCTGTTGGCCATTGTTCATAAATTGGTTGCACCCAATGAGAGATTTTAGGACTCTGAATATTTCGGAAATTATCATAGAGAAAATAAGCCACGGATTTACACTGATTGACACGGATAAAATGAGTTTTAAGTATGAAAGCATTGTCAGTTCATTTATTCAAAAAATCCGTGTTTTATCAGTGTGAATCCGTGGCTAAGATATCCACTTAGCCACTCTGAGCAAACATTGATCCCGAAATTCCAATCGAGAGAATAAGATGCCCGGATTAACCAAAGAAGAAATTCAAAGCTATTACGACGAAAGAAACCTGCATGCTAAAAATCCCGTTCGGATCGAAACGGTTGGTGAGATGAGCGCCCGCCTGTACTTAACGGTGGAACAACGCCATCTGCGCTCAGGAGACACTATATCCGGACCAACACTGATGTGGTTGGCGGATGCAGCCATGTACACGGCCATTTTAGGCACACTCGGAACAGTTTATCAAGCGCTGACCACCAATCTCAATATCAATTTTTTGAGAAAACCTGGAGCGGTTGACGTCATCGCCGAATGTCGGCTGCTCAAAGTTGGCAAACAGCTTGTCTTTGGAGAAGTCGAGCTTTTTTCTGTCGGTATGGATAAGCCTGTTGCACATGTAACCTGCACATATTCAATTCCAAAAAAATAAACCCAAAATGGTAACGTATATTTTCGCAAGATTTCATTCACGTTTAACAGGATTGACATGATAAAACTTATCCAGTTAATCTTCGAATGCCAAGCAGTGTCGGAGACCGCTTCGCTTAACTCCGACACTATCCGAACTAAACCTTATACTTTGCCATAAAAGTGGGATTAAAATTACTCTATTTTTTTATCCTGTTTATCTTGTTAATCCTGTCCACTTTTTATGTACTTGAACTTAACCTGAAAAGAAAGGCCAAAAAAAATGACCAATCAACAATACCTACTGGCTGCGCGTCCGGTTGGCTTGCCGAAAAAAAGAGATTGGCAATTCAAGGAATCGCCTGTCCCTGAACCGGGCGACGGGGAACTCCTGATCAAAGTGCTTTACATTTCACTCGATCCGGCGATGCGCGGCTGGATGAATGATGTCCGGTCGTATATTGAGCCGGTTGCTATCGGCGCGGTGATGCGCGCGGGCGCTGTCGGCGAAGTCGTCACCTCAAATCATCCTGAATTCAAAGCAGGCGAGCACGTGACCGGTATGTTCGGTGTACAGCGCTACGCCATTTCCAATGGCCAAGGAGTGCTTAAAGTAGATAGCAGTCTTGCGCCCCTGCCGCTTTACTTGAGTACGCTCGGCATGCCGGGCATGACGGCCTACTTCGGTCTGCTTGAAGTAGGGCAGCCGAAAGAAGGCGAAACCGTGGTCGTGTCGGGAGCCGCCGGGGCCGTGGGTTCACTCGTCGGCCAAATCGCTAAAATCAAAGGTTGTCGCGTGGTCGGCATTGCCGGTGGTGAAAAGAAGTGCGCTTTATTGGTCGACGATCTTGGCTACGACGCGGCTATCGACTACAAATCACAGGATGTACAAAAAAGCTTGAAGGAGCAGTGTCCCGGAGGTGTGGACATTTACTTTGACAACGTGGGCGGCGACATTCTGGATGCCGTTTTGTCCCGAATCAACCGCGGCGCACGCATTCCTATCTGCGGCGCCATCTCTCAGTACAATAACACAACACCGATTAATGGACCGAAAAATTATCTCTATTTGCTGGTCAATCGTGCGCGTATGGAGGGATTTGTCGTCTTTGATTTCGCCTCGCGTTACAAAGAAGCCGCAAAAGAAATGGCGGCCTGGTTAGCACAAGGAAAACTCAAATCAAAAGAACATATCGTTGCAGGCATCGAGACTTTTCCGGAAACTTTGCTGATGCTTTTCTCCGGTGAAAATTTTGGTAAGTTGATGATTAAAGCCGCATAGGATTCGCAGCCGTGACTGAGCCCGCTATAAGCTTAGTGGATTTGACTAATCTGGATTTCCTTGGCCGGCGAAGCCGCAAATCACAAGCAGTCATTATGCTTCGCTGTCATTTAAAGGGGTTCTTATTCGCTGTTCTAAATAATGACGTCGAAAGCCAATGACCTACATTGACTTAATGACGTTATTGACATTTGCTTCGCATCATTGGATTTACTTTTTACATAAAAAAGAAAAAGTTCACAGGTAATACTTTTTAAAATCGAGGTGAAACATGACTGACCTGAGTGGAAAAACCATCTTTATTACTGGCGCCAGCCGCGGCATTGGCAAGGAGATCGGGCTGCGGCTCGCGCGTGATGGCGCCAACATCGTGATTGCTGCCAAAACAGCCGAGCCGCACCCCAGGCTGCCGGGGACCATTTACACCGCCGCCGAAGAAATGAAAGCTGCGGGTGGCAACGCCCTGGCCGTGGTCGTGGATATTCGCTTTGAGGAGCAGGTCGATGCGGCTGTGGAAGAAACAGTGAAAACCTTTGGCGGAATTGACATTCTGATCAACAATGCCAGTGCTATTGTGCCGACCGGAACACTCAAGACTGGAATGAAGCATTACGATCTCATGCAGGGCGTCAACGCCCGCGGCACCTATTTGGTTTCCAGAGCCTGTTTGCCGCACTTGCTAAAGGCGGAAAATCCGCACGTTCTCAACATTTCGCCGCCACTGAATATGGAAACCCGCTGGTTCGCGCCGCACGTGGCTTACACAATGGCTAAGTATGGTATGAGCATGTGCGTGCTTGGCATGGCCGGTGAATTCAAAGAGGAAGGCGTCGCCTTTAACGCAATTTGGCCGAAAACAGCGATACAAACCGCCGCAATCATGAATTTGCTTGGCGGTGAGGAAGCCTACAGGAGATGCCGCAAACCCGAAATCATGGCCGATGCGGCGCATGCGATTTTCATGCGCGATAGCCGGCAGTGTACTGGCACTTTCTTTATCGATGAAGACGTCCTGCGGGAAGAAGGCGTTTCGGATTTCAGCAAGTATGCCGACGTTGCGGATTCAGAGCTAATGCCCGACTTTTTTATCTAACATTTAACGTTTGGCCCTGCGAAGCCGGGACCCAAAAGGTAAAGCGCACGCAAAAGGCGCAGAGACGCAAAGACATCGCAGAGTTTTTTCGTAAAGGCTTTCGCATTCTAAACTATGTTCTTAAAAATCGTCCACAGAAATGAAACTTGGCAAATCGCCGAATTAATTCGTTTTTTTCCATGTATTTCTCTTTGCGTTATCTTTGAGTCTTCGCGTCCCTTCGGCCTTACCCAGGACATGCTTTGCCTGAGGTTTTTTGCTGTTCTGGCAAATACTTTACTCTTGAGGTACTAAAGAATCATACGAAAAAAACGAAAGGAGAAGTCTAACTTGAAAAAGCCAGTTTTAATTGAAAAAACAGCGGGCATACTCAGCATGACACTGAATCGCCCGGAGAAAAAAAACGCCTTAAGTATGGAGATGTATGAAATGCTTGGCGACGGCCTGGTGGAGGCGGCCAAAGATGACGCCGTGCGGGCTGTTTTGATCAACGCTGCCGGCGATTCCTTTTGTGCCGGGAATGACCTGAAA
This sequence comes from candidate division KSB1 bacterium, assembly GCA_022562085.1. Lineage (NCBI taxonomy): Bacteria > Pseudomonadati > Candidatus Zhuqueibacterota bacterium. The sequence goes on from JADFPY010000136.1 coordinate 10,268, forward strand.
GATTTTGCTGCCGTCAATCAGGGAAGCGTTGAATTGCGCGACCTGCCTTCTATCCGATTTATGAAGCTTCTGCTTGATTTTGAGAAACCGGTGGTGGCTGCGGTCAAAGGAACCGCAGTTGGCATTGGAGCGACGCTGCTGCTGCACTGCGATGTAGTCGTAGCCGGAAAGTCCACTATTTTTGCACTACCTTTTACGAAGATAGGCGTGGTGCCGGAGTTTGGCAGTACCTACATTTTGCCGGCGATTGCCGGACGTGTGCCGGCCAGCCAGGTGCTTCTCCTCGGGGAGTCTTTTGGTATCGAAAAAGCCGAACAATTTGGCCTTGCCAGCACCGTCTGCAAAGACACAGAAGTCGATGCAAAAGCCATGCAGAAATGCCAGGAATTGGTTGCGCTACCGCCCAAAACTTTGCGGGATGTCAAAGCGCTGATCAAGTCCTCCAGCAATCCTGACAAGCTCGACCAGGTTATTGAGACGGAATTGAAGCTTTTTGCTCAGGCCTTGAAATCAGAAGAGCACCGCCAGGCACTGGCTGCTTTTTTTGCTAAATAAGTATTGAATCCGAATACAGTGCTGAATCTTAATTCAATTTCTATAGACTTCTGCAAAACAGGACACAAAGA
>JADFPY010000137.1 GCA_022562085.1 candidate division KSB1 bacterium
CCCGGCTTCCGTGACAACGGTGACCGCTTCTGTTGGGCGCGGGTTTCTGCGCATGCTGGAGTGCCGGAAGCCAAAATCGATCAATCGCTCATCGCGGCTGCCATTTGGCATACTTTCCATGAGAAAAGCATAAATTTTGGTGCGCAGCCGGCGGAACTGCTTGATGATATTCACCCGCTCTTCCCGCAAACTGATCTTCTCTGCCTGAAAATGGCGTCTCTTTTTCAACCCGTCCCGCAGAGCCTGCGACAGCGTTTCGGCCGTTGTTACTGCCTCTTGCGAAAGCTTCAGCGCCGCATCCTCCAGACCATCCGAAATTGCTTTGATAGTTGACATGACCTGCAAAAGACGCCCCTGGCCATAGAACCGGACTTCCGACAAACCATATTGCCTGCGGACGGCCAAACCGTTCCTCCCGCGCCAGGTGTGCCCCGACAACCTGGCGAATTCGCCGTAAGAAAAGCACAGCATCCTCCTGGGTTGCCAGCAAAGTCAGACGCTCCGGATCGCAACGGGTTACCTAAACTTGGCACTCCACCAACCGCCAAGTTTCCCGAGCTCCAACGAGCCACCCTATCCAATGGTCTAAAGATTGTTTTGGCGGAACGTCATTCCGTACCTATGGTCAACTTTAATTTGCTTGTTGATGCCGGTTACGCTGCCGATCAATTTGGCAAACCCGGAACCGGAAGCCTGGCTGTAGATATGTTGGATGAAGGGACCAAAAATAAAACCGCCTTGGAGATTAGCGATGAGCTATGCGGAGAGTAGTGGAACGGCTGATGTGCCTATCCTGAGACTTGTCATATCTGTTTTGAAATTCCACATGTGTTAATCTATCTGGTGCTTTCGATCCGGCTGCTTATCTTATCCACGGTTGAAACCAAGAATTCCGGTCGTCTTCCTGATAGGGCAAGGTTGACTTGGCTGCATAGACTGACAGCTGGTTTTGGACTTTTTTTTCGCCCTATGGTTATCTATGGCCTGCATTTTGGCATTAATCGACAAGACAAAAATACCAACTATAAAAGTAATTTTGCTATAGTATTTCGCGTGAATGACTTTGACGGATTATCTCAAAATGGTAAAAGCTCAAGGTATCAAACCGATACAAAACTTCAGACGATGACGAGGGTCGCTTTGCGACATTTAAAGATCCCGAAAGTAATCTGATTTCTGTATGGGGCAAATAAATTTCTTGTAACTTGGAGCATTAATGCATAAATCATTAATCTAAGGAAAACTAGCTTGCACATCGCCACATTTGGAGGTAAGTAAAATGAATCTTTTAATTGTATTATTGACTGGACTGGGGCTCGGACTCCTCGTCGGGGGGAGTATCTTCTTTGAACCCAAAGAGCCATACAAAATCGAAATCATGATTGCCTCGACATTGAGAAGCATTTTAGTCGCTTTGATAACCGGATTATCCCTTAATGCCGGAAGTTCATGGATGGCCGGAACGGGCTACGGTTTACTTTATGGTTTTAGTTTTGGACTGGTCATCTTTTTAGCCAAAGGTGGGTTCAAATCAAAGGATGCGCCCTTTGTAGTGCTTGGATCATCCATATCGGGTGGGATAGCTGGGATAATCATCGTTAATTATGCATTTTAAAGTGGTCTGGGAATTAAAGTTAGACGCTTAGCGCCAAACATCGACAAAGTTTGTAAGTTTAACTGATACGTATGAATTACAATTGCTCGTCGGGGATTTACCCCTTGCTTAGCATTCGTATAATCCCCGACGGAACACTAAACAGGTTGAATTGGTGGTACTCCGGATGCAATCCACACAATAATTGGTTCCCGCAAGGGATTACCTGGTGAATCGGCAGGTGGGTTACAAATTTCTTGCGAGCGCAGTTAATTTGTCGGCGAGCGAAAAGAGGCTTATAAAAGCTTGATTGGCTTTGCCCGCAATCATGCATTTGCAGAGGTAAACGATTTTGAGGAAAAGGATAATAAGAAGAATCATCCTTATCGCTTTGCCAATAACTTCGGGAGTCTATTTCTTAAGGACAGGAATTGGAAAATTCGATAGCTATGTGCATCGAAACGACTGGCCACAAACTGAAGTCAAAATAATTTCTTCAGAGTTTCAATATATTAGACCAGAGAGAGGTAAGATGAAGATATCAAGCCAAAAATATTGAGGCTTTTTAGGAATATGCTATTTGTATCAAGAGCCTAATGGACAATTAAAGCAATGATTGTCTAAAAATCGTTGCACCTGACATTTACCGCTATGCTCCAAAAAGCAGGCGAACTCAGCGTCTAATTCGTGCTCGAAGGGGATTTGCAGCCCGCGTGCTCAGCCCATCACCGTACATTTGATTACGGACACCTCCTTCCTAGTGCTCACATGAAAACTCATATATTCCTTTCTTATGCCTAACATATTTTGTACCTTGCTCACTGTGTGAAAGACTTTGGCTTTGATTTCTACCAAAAAAAGCGTTGGCCATTAGCTGTTGGCCTTTGGCTTTTGATTTCATAATCAATCATACAAAAATTGAGTCTTAATTATAATTTCTTTATCTTTTTATTTCTTTCTGACTTAGTGTCTTCGTGGCGAAAGTTTATGAATAATGCCGGTTAATTGATTTTATTAGCTAAAAGCTAATTGCCAAAAAGCCAATCGCTCAATTTAGGTTCTAATCAGAATGGATTCAGTGCCGAAACTTTTATTGCAGATGCCAAATAATAGAAAATGAGGTTCGAGTGATAGATTCAGAAAAAAGCGACAATGAGGAGCAACGAGGGACGCCGCCCGAGATAACGCTCGAGCAATTACCTTCAAAATTACGTGAAGCGGCGGGCCGCCTGAAATGGACAATACTGACTCCGGTTCAGGCACAGTCGATTCCGTATTTATTGAAAAATCAGGACATGATGATTCAGGCGCGCACGGGCAGCGGCAAGACCGGGGCTTTTCTTCTGCCCATGCTGGAGCAGCTTGATGCGGACCACGACGTCTGCCAGGCGTTGGTCCTGGTGCCGACCCGCGAGCTTGCTTCGCAGGTCTGGGAGGAAGCCAAAATTTTATTCGGTGAAAATGGCTTGTCCTCTACGGCCGTTTATGGCGGCGTAGGGTACGGCAAACAGATGGAGGCGCTGAAAAAAGGCGTCCAGATTATCGTTGGAACGCCCGGGCGCATTCTGGACCACCTGCTCAGGCGTACTATGAATTTTAAGCATTTAAAAATGCTGATTTTTGATGAAGCGGACCGTATGTTGTCCATGGGATTTTATCCTGATATGAAGAAGCTCCAGACTCATCTACCGAAACACAAAATTCACACCTGCATGTTTTCAGCGACCTTTCCGTCTTTTGTGATGCGCGTCGCGGAGCAGTTTACCCGTGAACCCGAATTTCTCAATCTTAGCAGCGAACAGATTCATGTTGCGGAGACACAGCATATTTTTTATACGGTTCCGGGCATGGATAAGGACCGCAGCCTGGTACGCATCATCGAAGTGGAAAACCCGGCGTCTGCGATTATTTTTTGCAACACCAAAGCCAACGTGGAATTTGTAACCATCGTGCTGCAGCGCTTTGGCTATGATGCCGACGGCTTGAGCGCCAACCTGTCGCAAAAAGACCGGGAGCGGGTTTTGCAGCGTCTGCGCAAGGGCACACTTCGCTTTCTGGTAGCCACTGATGTGGCGGGCCGCGGCATTGATATTCCTGAACTCTCCCATGTTATTCAATATGAACCGTCCGAAGATGTGGAGGTTTACATTCACCGCTCGGGTAGAACCGGGCGTGCCGGCGCACGCGGCGTCGCCATCACCCTGGTGAATCGAACTGAACAGAGGCTACTGAACCGTATTGCAAGTACATACGACATCGATTTACAGGAGTGGCCCTTACCGGCGGACTCCGACGTCGCAAAAATTGTCACCCAAAGGCTGACTGCGCTACTGGAGGCGAGACTTCGGGAACGCGATAAACTGCAGTCGGAACGCAGTCTCAGGTTTTTGCAACTCGCCAGGTCGCTTACGGAAAATGAGGATGAGTCGGCGATCATCACCATGCTTCTGGATGATTATTATCAACAACAACTGCATGCTCCGGTCGTGCCACCCCTGGAAATTCAATCAACAGAAATAAAATCGAAAGAACCCGACCACACCCGGCGCCGGAGAAATCGTGGTCGCCAACGCCGCAAACCGCGATCCGATTGATTTGTCTTCCATCCTACCAAAATCTTTCCAGGGTTGCCCGGCGCATTCGGCAAATTTTTTGTCAGCTGGTGCAGCCTCGCTCCTCTTCGCGGCATAATTTTTTTATGCGCGACTTCGATAAACCACTCTTTCTCAGAAGAACCTTAAATAATTATTGGAGTTGGAGTTCAGAACACTTGTGAAAAAAAAGCAGTGAGACTCTTGCAATCAAATGCGGAAAAACTATACAGACTTTAACTTCTGCAATTCTTTTCGTAAAATCTCGTTTACTAATTCAGGGTTGGCCTTGCCGCGGGTCGATTTCATGATTTGACCTACCAGAAACCCTAAAACCTGCTCGTGTCCTGTTAAAAATTTCTTGACTTCGTCCGGATTCTCACCTATCACTGAGAGCACGTGTTTCTCCAGTTCAGCAGAATCTGAAATTTGTACCAACCCTTTTTCTTTAATTATCTCATCAGGTTTTTTACCGCTCGTGTGCATTTCGTCAAAAACGAATTTGGCAATTTTACCACTGATCGTTCCATCTTTTATGAGTTTAATCAGGGTTGCCAAATCAGCCGGTTTGATCTTTAAATCTTTAATATCAGCTTGAGCTTCCTTTAAGACTCTCAAAACCTCCCCCATTATCCAATTGCTGGCGGCTTTAGCATCTCCGGAGAATAAGGCGGTTTCTTCAAAATAGTCGGCTATTGCTTTTGAATCGGTTAAAATATCTGCATCGTATTGAGGAAGCTCGTACTGCTCAACCAACCGATTTCTTCTGACACTTGGCAATTCCGGCAATGATTGGCGAATTTTTTCAATCCAGTCTGATTTTATTTGCAAAGGCACGAGGTCTGGCTCCGGAAAGTAGCGGTAATCATGTGCAAACTCCTTGCCTCGCATGGGGATGGCTTCATTCTTGTTGGCGTCCCACAAAAGTGTCTGCTGAACTACTTTACCGCCTTTTTCCAAGGTCCGGATTTGCCGCTCAATTTCGAACTCAAGGGCTTTTTCAACACCACGGAATGAGTTCATATTTTTTAACTCGGTTTTCACACCAAATTCCTGCGCTCCAAGCGGTCGCACGGAGACGTTGGCGTCACAGCGGAGACTGCCCTCTTCCATGTTGCCGTCACAAATTTCCAAATATTGCACGATTTGCCGCAGCCGGCGCAAATAGAGATAGGCTGCTTTGGGCGAACGTATATCGGCTTCGCCAACGATTTCAATCAATGGTGTGCCGCAGCGATTGACATCAACCAGGGTCTCGTTTTCCCCCACAAATGCTTCTGCATGAATTGACTTGCCGGCATCCTCTTCAAGATGAATGCGGGTAATCCCAATCATTTTTATCTTGCCGTCGATTTCTATTTCAACGTGGCCGTCCTCACACAAGGGTTCTTCGTACTGTGAGATTTGGTATCCCTTTGGCAGATCGGGATAAAAATAATTCTTGCGGGCGAAAATTGAGTTTTCTGCAATCCGGCATTCGGTGGCGAGTGCTATTTTTATTGCAAATTCTACGGCGAGCTTATTCAAAACAGGCAGCACTCCAGGCATCCCCAGGCAAATCGGGCAGGTTTGGGAATTCGGATCTGCGCCAAAAGTCGTACTACAGCGGCAAAATATTTTCGATTTGGTTAAAAGTTGGGCGTGGACTTCAAGCCCGATGACAGGTTCGTATTTCATTTTTTGAACTAAAGATTCTTTTCAATAAAATCTCCAACCCGCAGCACCATCTCTTCATCAAAATGTTTCCCGATGACCTGGACACCTATAGGTAAATTGCTTGAATCGAAGCCACAGGGTACCGAAATAGCCGGCAACCCTGCTAAATTAACAGAGACTGTATAAATATCGGACAGATACATAGTCAGCGGGTTATCCAGTTTTTCTCCTAACTTAAATGCGGTCGTAGGTGCAGTTGGGGTGAGCAAGCAATCACACTTTTGAAAAGCACGCTCAAAATCCTGTTTAATCAAAGTTCGTACTTTCTGGGCTTTTTGGTAGTAAGCCTCAAAATAACCGGCCGACAGCACATATGTTCCCAGCATAATTCTGCGCTTGACTTCTTCCCCAAAGCCCTGACTTCGAGTTTGCATGTACATTTCCTGCAAATTCATTGCCTCATTAGCCCGAAAGCCGTATCTAACGCCATCGAATCGGGCGAGATTTGAGGAGGCCTCAGCGTTTGCCAGAACGTAATACGTTGCAATCGCGTAGTCGGTGTGGGGTAATTCTACATCTAAAAAAGCAGCACCGCTTTCTTTCAGCAAACCAATGGTTTTTTCAATCGACTTTCGAACTTCGGCGTCTAAACCCCGGGCAAAATATTCTTTAGGTAAACCGATTTTTAATCCCTCAACGTCCTTTCGGAATATTTTTGAAAACTCAGGAACGGGTACAGGTGCAGAAGTCGCATCTCTCTCATCATGACCGGAGATCACTTCTAATAGAAGAGCGGCATCTTCGACTGTTTTCGAAATGGGCCCAATTTGGTCCAACGAAGAGGCAAAAGCCACTAACCCAAAACGAGAAACTCTGCCATAGGTCGGCTTCAATCCGACGACACCACAGAAAGCAGCCGGCTGGCGAATAGAACCGCCGGTATCCGAGCCAAGCGCCGCCGTAGCCATGTCTGCCGCTACTGCCACACAGGATCCACCTGAAGAGCCGCCGGGAACCCTGCCGGGATCTGCGGGGTTTTTTGCCGACCCGAAATAGGAGTTTTCATTGGAGCTTCCCATGGCAAACTCATCCATGTTGGTTTTGCCGATAATAATCGCATCTTCGGCCGCCAATTTGTGAACCACCGTGGCGTCATAAGGTGAAATGAAATTTTCCAGAATATGAGAAGCGCAGGTAAGTTTCTCGCCTTTTACAGCGAGATTGTCTTTTAGGGCGATGACAAGACCAGCCAGTTTTCCAATCTTATGACTTGCTCTTTTTTCATCAATCGCCTTGGCTTTTATTAAAGTCCTTTCCCTTAAAACAGAAATGAAGGCATTCAGATGACTGCCTTCATTTATTTTATTAAGGTAATGTTGGACCAACTGTTCATAGGTCCATTTACCTCGAGTTAATTCCTTTTTTATATCACTAAAAGAAATTCCGTGGCCCCAAAACCCCTCCGAACCCAAATATCTATTCTTTATTACCCGATTCAACCTGGGGCTTTTCTTCTTCAATTTCCGGTTCTTTTGTGGCTTGTTTAAACTCTTTTAAACTTTTACCTAACCCTTTGGCCAAATCCGGTAATTTCTTTGCGCCAAACAAGAGCACAATTATAAAAAAGACGATCAGTATTTCCCATGGTCCTGGAGACATTATTTAACTCCTAATTGTTGACAGAATTAATTGAGTGGATTGTGTGCAAACGCTTCATACTATATTTATTTTTTTTTTGATCTTTGCACATTATCTATTTGATTCATATCTTTTTTAAAATCCTGTTCGATTTCGCTTATATCCAGCTCGTCTCGCAATTCGCGGGTCGCTTTTTTGAATTCGCGCATTCCCTTTCCCAACCCCTTGGCAAGTTCAGGTAGGCGTTTGGAACCAAAAAGCAAAAGAATCACTAAAAAAATTATGATAAGTTCTGGCATCCCGATCGAGCCCATAAAAAAACACCTCCAACGTTTGAATTAATACCACCTTAATAAATAAAGGGCTACGCCAATTCCTAAAAGTCCAACAATGTTAAAGCTAATTGTAAAACCAGCAGTCAAACTAAACAATTTGACATCTAAAGTTCCGGGGCCGAGCCCAAACGAAGCTGTCCTTAAAAAGAATTCTCTTGCTACGCCTCCCGGCAGCAAGAGACCGATAAGTTCTCCCAACAGGGTCCCGACCATAGCGCCCAGAATAATCACCAAGACAATCTGTCCAATTGGTTTTTTAGCCATTGGTTTCCCCTTTCTGCGTCATGATTAAACCGCCAGAGTTACCCAATCTTAAGCTGCTTCTAAAGTTTGTCCGATTATCGATCGGAAAATTTTCGCACCATCGTCCGAGTTCAGTATTTCTTCAGCGCTACGGTCGGGGTGTGGCATCATTCCCATGACGTTTCCGTTACGATTCATTATTCCTGCAATGTTCTCCAAGGAACCGTTCGGATTTGCTTCCAGAGAAATATCACCATTGGGTTCACAATATCTAACGATTACTTGATTATTTCGGTTCAACTCGCCAAGAGTCTTTTCATCTGCAAAATATAAACCCTCAGCATGAGCAATCGGAATATTTAAAATCTCACTTTTCTCACAGTTATTGGTAAAAATGGTATTTGGGTTTTCAACGCGAAGATGGACATGTTTACAGACAAAACGTAAACTCTGGTTGCGCATTAAAGCGCCCGGCAGCAGCCCTGCTTCGCACAAAATCTGAAATCCGTTACAAATACCAAAGACAATGCCTCCCAGATTCGCAAAATCGACGACCGCTTTCATGACAGGCGAGAAACGAGCAACAGCGCCGGTGCGCAGGTAGTCACCGTAAGAAAATCCCCCGGGAAGCAAGATAACGTCGTACTGGCTCACATCCTCTTCTTTATGCCAGATAAAACTCACATGCTGCTCAAAGACGCCCTTTAAAGCATAATAGCAGTCGTGGTCACAATTCGAACCCGGGAAGATAATGACGCCAAATTTCATTCTTTTTCATTAAATAGTGGTTGACCGAAAAGTGCTCTGCGATGCTGAAGCACCGCACTCCAACGAACACAAAGCACTGTTTATTAGCACAAACATATTGTATTTTGGAATGCAACAGTTTAGTTTTGCCACTTTTCGGTCAATCATTAACTAATTCGATTCTGAAATCCTCAATTACGGGATTAGCCAAAAGTTTTGTACAGGCCTGCCTGGCGATGTTTTCTGCTTCCTCCTCAGGAACGTCTCCGAGCTGCAACTGAATCAATTTCCCCATTCGGACTTCTTCGATTTGATCAATGCCTAAATTTTCCAGTGCGTGATGAATCGTCTTGCCCTGGGGGTCAAGAATACCTTTCTTTAACATAATATGAACTTTAGCAGTCATCATCGCATTCAATCCGGAATAGATACGTCGAGCAATTCTTCATCTTCTTCCTCTTCGTGGTGGTGTACCAATGAGCGAATCCAAAAAAACAAAACAAAACCCATCGCTATCGGAAAAGTCGCTTTTTGTCTAAAAATAACAACAGAGGCAATCGCAAGCAGCATCATAATAATCAAGATTGAGTTCCTCTTCCCTTCCCGTGATTTCGTGATAAACGTCTTGAAGGAGTTGGAGGCTTACCTCCGTGCCTTCCCGCTCCCCAATTACGGCGAGATCGCCGCTAGGGCGTTCTTCGGACGGCTCGATTACGTCGTCAGCGGTCATAGGTTACTCGTCCGGCGGCCCAATTTCTGATCTAACGAATTCTAGGTAAGCCGCTGTGCGGAAGCTTCATCATGCTACCTCAAGGTATTAGTAGCGACCTGCTCGGTCAACCATCGGTGACAATTTTTGGTTTCCCTTGCTATTGGGACGCCCGGTTGTTCAGACGGGCGGTCCTCACGACGACCGTCTGGAACGTATGCGCCTGTACTGAAAGCCGAAATTGGCGCGGTTTTATCTGGCCTTGCGGGAAAGGGCTCCTCAGACAGAATACGGCGTTCTGTCCCAACTCCGTTCACAGGTTTGCCCCCTCAAATCGCTCCGCTCCTGCGCAGCAGTTCCGCCACCGCCTCGGCGAGCTTGCGGTAGCCTTGGGCGTTGGGGTGGATGGCGTCGCTCTTGAGGTTGGGTTGCTTGAGGATGGCGGGCAGGGTCTCGCCGTCGTAGGGGACTTCCAGCTCCTCGGCGAGCTCTTCGTAGAACCCGGCGCTGCGGCCCAGGATCAGGCCCAGGTTGGGCACGCCCAGGAGCACCACCGCCACGCCGCGCTCCCGGGCCAGGCGCACCATGGCGCGCAGGTTGGCCACGGTGTCCTCCCGGGCCCGCCGCTGCAGCAGGTCGTTGCCGCCGTGGATCAGGACCAGCAGGTCCGGCGCGCTGTCCCGCAGCACGCCGGGCAGGCGCGCCAGGCCCTCGGCGGTGACCTCGCCCGGCACCCCGGCGCGCACCACCCGGCGCCCGATGAGTTCCTGGAGCACCGCCGGATAGCTCGCCTCGGCGCGCGCGCCGGTGCCGTGGGTGAGGCTGTCGCCGAAGGCCAGCACCACGCCATCCGCCGGCAGCTTGGCGAGCCTGGGCGGCCCGGAATCGCAGGCCGCCAGCAACAGTAGGCCCGGGAGCGCCGCGAGCAACAGCAGGCCCGGGAGCGCCGCGAGCAACAGCAGGAGAGATCGCGCGAGAACGCGCGGGATGGCGATGGCCGGCACTGGCGGCTGGCTCATCAGTCCAGGCTGAAGAAGGCCTTGCCGACGATGCTCCAGCCCACGGCGGCCTTCTGGAGCGTTAGGTAATCGGTGTACCGGCGGCCCTGATAGCGGACCTCGACCTTCGCCATTGCGACGGAGCCGGTGCGGTCGATAGAGACGAGGCGCATGTCGAAGGGCTCGCCCTCGGCCTTGGGGACCGGCACGCTTGCGATTTGATCGAGAAAGCCGGACAGGGGAAATTCGTGGCTTTCGCCGCGGCTCTCTCCGAACAGCCAGCATTGCGGGTGAAAGATCCGCCGCAGGCGTTCGACGTCGC
>JADFPY010000138.1 GCA_022562085.1 candidate division KSB1 bacterium
ATTGGAATAACGACCAACATGCGTCATCTTCCTGGCATTTCGGAACTGAATACTCATTTAGTGATGTCGCGAAACTGCGTCTCGGCGTTAATGACGGTCAGTTCGCTTTTGGAGCAGGCGCCACATACGGCAACTTTCACCTTGATTATAATTTTGGAAAACTGTTCGATGCCGCTGATTTTTCTGTAAACCATCGATTCTCAATTACTTTCGATATCGGTAAGACCAAGACTGAGCTGATTAGAATAGCCCAGGAAGAGACGGAAATGGAATTTCGATTTCGTGCTGACAGGGAAGCCTGGTTTAAAGGAGAGCAGGAATTTAGCACCCGCATGCAGAAGGGCCGCGGTAAGTATTTTGCCAAAGACTATTTAGGGTCAGTAGTAGATTTTGACCGTGCAAAGGATGCAGCAGACTCACTCCTGGCAGTAGGCCAGCGCTTGCGGGGTGCCATAAGTGACGACCTCGAAGCCAACTTACGAGTGGAAACGGCTCTTTCTGCAGTCCAGGAAGCTCAGGCCATGTTAGATTCTGCAAATACAAAATACGATGTCCAAACCGAGGCCGAGTTTAAACGCATCGCATCTGAGGCCGCAAAATCGGAACGAGAGGACCGGCTGCGAAGATTTGTTCTGAGTCAGCGAAATAGAGGTACCGCCTTTTTTAAACAGAGTTTATTCGCGCGGGCAATCAGGGAGTGGCAGGCAGCATTGGCTGAGATTAACGGGTTTGACAACGGTGCGTTGCCCAACTGGACCGGCGAGATTAAAATACAGCTCGAGAATAATATTAAGATGGCCGGGACTCAACTCGAAGGGGACGTTCGACAAGCCATTAAAAAGGCGGATGCGTTGGCACGAAGAGGCCGGTATGTGCAGGCTTTGCAGGAGTTAAATAAGGTTTTGCGTACCGGCGTCTCTGAATCAGAGCGTAAGACGGTTGAGGGCAAGATAGCCAGGTTGCAGAGTCAGCTTAATTTCGATCAAAATTATGATGAAGGCGTGCGCGCTTATGCAAACAAACGATGGCAAAATGCAATGGATGCCCTTGAGCGGGCGCTTAACAACAGGCCAAATCATAAGAAAGCCAAGAAATACTTTGCGGATGCAAAAGCCAGGTCCCTGGCCACCATTAAACAAATGCCTCCCGGGGTCAGAATGAAGTTTTTACGTGGCGTCGAATTTTACCGTTCCGGTAAATATCAGGAGGCTCTAAGCATTCTGGAACAGGCGAATCAGGAGCAGCCTTTCAATAAAAACATCTTAGATCTTATCGATCGCACACTTCAAAAAATGAATGAACAATAGCGGGAAGCAAATTGTTTAAAGGCGTCGAAAAAGAACAATTAAAAGTTCCTGCACATATTGACTACCTTGGAGACCTGCGTGACTTTGTCGTCAGAATTGGCAGAAAGCACGGGTTCTCAGATAAGCACATCAATGCTTTCAAGTTGTCTGTCGATGAAGCAGCAACCAATATTATCCGTCATGCCTATCGCGAGAGCGATGATCAAGGACTGATCACCATCCGCGCGTTAGTTAAGAAAAACAGCCTGACACTTTCCTTAATTGATCAGGGTATTTATTTTGATCCGAAACGGGTAAAAAATCCCGATCTCAACCGGTACGTTGATATCGGCAAAAAAGGCGGCCTGGGCATTTTCATCATGCGCAAGCTGATGGATAAGATCGACTACCGAAAGACCGAAGAGGGAAATGAGCTCCGCATTACCAAGTTTTACCAAACACCGGAAAAAGGTAAAATACTCAGCGCAGTTTCCATTCCGTCTTCCATAAAGGTAAAGTATTTTTTACGGACCATCGCAATTATCACCTTGCTCATCACGCTGGGTTATCTTTATTTTTTTGTCAATTCTGACGATACTTTAATTTCCCAATTTATTGATGATGCGCGTTCAACAAATACTAATCTCATTAACCGTATTCGTGCGATCCCGCCAAAGACTTTTTTCCTGTTAACAGATGTTCCCCCAATTGAGGAAGAGTATAAAGAGCGAATTCTTCAAATATCTATTGTTGATAATACTATCGGGCGGATCGCTTACAGTTCAAATTTGAACGAGTATGATAAGCCTTTCTCCCGCCCGGATTCCGAACAGATCGAGGATAAGGTTTTCAAATATAAATTACCAAACGGAATAAGTGTCTATGAATTCGAAAACACCGTGCTGATAAAAGACACCGACGGCACGGAGATATTTAAAGGAACGTCACACATTTACTTTTCCTCAGAAAACACCCTGGCTCGCATAAGTTCCAAACGCCGTAATGACTTAAAGCTGGCGCTTTTTATTCTGGGCTTAAGTGGCGCCGGTGTCTTTCTGCTGATTTATGTTGTCATGAACCCGTTCCGCAAGCTGTCCGAGTGGGTTACAAACTTAGGCAGTGAGGGAATTGAAGATGATATCGATATTGATGCTTCTGGCGAATTAGGCGAGATCGCCAAAGCCTTTACCGATATTACCCATAAATTTCGTGAGTCTCAAAAGAACCTTGCTGATCAAGAGCGCCTTAAGAAAGAGATGCAGGTGGCCCAGGAGATTCAACAGACATTGCTGCCGATGGACTTCCCGGACCTGGATGGTTATGAGTTGTCCGCATATTACGAAGCCGCAAAAGAGGTCGGCGGCGATTACTATGACTTTGTTGAGGTCGATAAGGATACTTTAGGAATTGCCGTCGCTGACGTCTCCGGTAAAGGTGTTCCCGGGTCGTTGGTTATGGCCATGATCCGGCAGACCCTCCGAACTGAATCCCGGGGGTTGAAAGACGCTGCGGAAGTCCTTTCCCGGGTGAATTCGTTTATTGTTGATGATATCAAGAAAGGTATGTTCGTAACGGTCTTTTATTTGATTATTGACACAAAAACTCGCAGCCTTAATTATGCCAGCGCCGGCCACAACCCGATGATTTTATACCGCGCCAGCACCAAACAAACCTACTACCTCAATCCAAAGGGTTTTCCAATTGGTGTGCAACTGCCCGAAAAAGATTTCTTTAAGAAATATATTGAATCGGATACCATCAAGTTAGCCAAAGATGACATCCTGCTTGTCTACACAGATGGAATTACCGAGGCCATGAACTCAAAGCGAGAACTGTTTGGTGAAGAGCGGCTACAGAAGGCTTTACATAAGTATGGTCATTTAGATGCGGCAGAGTTTGTTGAAAAATTGAAAGACAGTATCTATTCATTCACCGAAGGCAATCCGCAGTACGACGATATCACCCTGGTTGCGATTAAGGAAAAATCAACCCTGGAAGAAGCTGAGCTGAGACGGGCAAAGGAAGCATATCAGTTAATATCCGATGGCATGAGTATTCGTGAAGCCTGTGAAACGGTGAACATGACCACGTATGCTTATTACAATAAGTATAAGAAAGTATTTGATGAAGAAGGCACTGATGCATTCGAGATTACAGATGAGACTATATCTGTAGAAGCCAAGCATGCAAGTATTGAAGAGAAGACCAAAATATTTGATATTATCGCGAATCATCCTGAATTTGGCGCAGGCCGTATAAGAGAAGAGCTCAACACGGAAAAATATAATTTTACCGAGATGACTGAGAAAAGGATTTACGACGAGCTCGTTAGAAACAGGCTGAACACCCGTCAGCTTAGAGAGGCCTTTGTCAACAAAGCGGCCAAAGGCAAGAGAAGATTGAAACCTCCGGGCACACCGCTTATGACGCTCGATGGCAGGATAATTCTCAAGAAGCATGAAGAGCAGTCTCCATCCGCCCGCCCGTTACAAGTCATCGATGAACTGAAGGAGACTTCAGATAAATCACAGGTATTGCCGGAAAATGGACCCGGCACCTCTCCGGTAGGAGATATTCCCAAGGAAGCGCCACAGGAAAATCGGGATCAGGCTCCTGCTGATAGCGCGAGTTCGAATCTTGAGTTTGATTCTTTGCTTGTGCCTTCCATTGACGAATATCTTTCTCAAGGTGGTTCGGATGAAATTGAGGAGCCCCCTGGTGATGTTGAGCAAGCTGAACAAACTGCTGATTCACCTTTGGACTCGAATCAAAGTGAGGAAACGCACGCCTCAATTGAGGAAATCCTCGACACCTCAACTCAAGAATCATTTTCTGATTTTTATGATGAACAAACGGAAGTTGGCCAATCAGAAATAGTAGAACCTGAATCTACTCCGTCGACAGTCGAATTTTCTTTTGAGGAACTTTTCGAGGGCGGCACCATCCTGTCGGAGCAAGGTTTTGATTCGAAAGATGAACAAGCTCCCAAAATAGAAGATTCTGAGTTTGAAGAAGGGCCGGCCGGGGAGCTCCAGGAGCCGGAAACTGAAGATGAAAAGGTTTCAGTGACAGCTTCGTCTATTGATGAGTTACTCACTCATGAAACGGAAACCGTTATGGAAGAGACAGCGTCGGAAACCGGTGATGAATTAGAGCCGGAGTTCGAGCAAGCTAAATCTGTTCCCGTGGACGAGGAGAATGTTTCCTTTTCAGATTTGATTCAGGCTTTAGATGATGAAATTGTTTATGTCTCTGAGGCCCCGAATTCAAACTCCGGCAAAATGCTGACTGAAGAGAAAAAGAACGTAGAATCAATCGAAGTTAAAAAAGAACCGGCTGATCAGGAGAAAAGCGATAAAAAATTTGCAAACCGAACGAGGAAGAACGAAATTTCAGATAAAGAAGTTAAGCTGATTAATGGAATTCGATACTATAAGAATAAAGAATATGAAAAAGCAATTGATGAATTTCAAAAAGTAATTGAGACTTATCCGGATTACAAAGAGGCGCATAGTATTCTGGGAAATGCATACTTTCGGATCAGGAAGTATGATGAGGCCTCGAGTGCGTATCAAAGGGTCAGGCAACTTGATCCCAAGGACGAGACGGCCTATGAAAATATGGGAGTGATATACGCAAACCGCGGGGAGTATAAACAAGCTCTTGGCGAGTGGAAGAGAGTTCTTGAGTTAAATCCTGAGCGAACCGATATTAAAGATAAAATAAAGAAAACTCTGCGCATGATATAATTGACAAATAATTTTTTTGCTGTTTTTATTGGTGGCGGTTGACTTTTATCTGGTATTCTATTATATTTCAAATTGTCTTTTTTGAATTAAACTGTTTAAATTATTAGGAGCACTCCATGGAAGGCATTCAGGTGTCTGTCGAAAAAGCAGGTCCGTATCAGAACATCTCAGTTATCAAAGTAGGTGGATATATTGACACGACCACTTCTGCTGAGCTTGAACATACTCTGTCCTCAACTCTAAAGTCAAACAATTATAACATTATCATTGATTTAGGTGATGTGGATTATATAAGTAGTGCCGGTTGGGGAATTTTTATCAGCGAAATTAAGGGGATTCGTGAAAAGAGCGGAGACCTCAAATTAGTGCGCATGATACCTGATGTGTTTGAGGTTTTTGAACTGCTCGAGTTTCATTACATTTTAAAAGGCTTTGATACGGTCGAAGAAGCGATTTCCGATTTTGATCAGCTCGCGCCCAAAAGTACAACTCTCCAACCACCTGAAAAATCTGAACCGGGTCATGAAAGTGCAGCCCAAACAGTTTCCAATTCAGAGCCGGATGTTCTGGAAGTTGATTCCGGATTGGAATCTTCCGCAAGAAATCTTGGCAGTATCGAAGAAAAATTACGCCAAATTATCATAGAGAAACCAGATTCAGGTACTTTGCAAATTATTAAAACCTTGAATACCCCGAGGTATGGTAATTTAAAATTCGGTTTTTTTAAAATTAGAAAACACTTAAAACAGCTCAACCTTGACTCTAAGAAAAAAAGAGTCTCCTTTTTTAAACAGCAGACATTCGGTTAATTCCGGGTTGCAATAAATACGGATTTGGATACTTCATCAAACCCGTTCCCGCGGAGCCCCCCACTTTTGGTCTTCAGAATGAATTTGACTTTCCTTTTCTAAATAGTTAAACTTCTTTTAATTCGGCTTTCTCTTTGTCGAATTTCGATATTCTATTTTCCAATTTGTTTTTGAAGTATGTTTATAGATCATGCAAAAATACACGTTGAGGGTGGCAATGGCGGCAGCGGGTGTGTGAGTTTTCGCCGCGAGAAACATGTTCCCAAGGGCGGCCCCGATGGCGGCGATGGCGGCAAGGGAGGAGATGTTGTGGTTCAAGCAGCTTCGCAGTTGTCAACGCTTCTTGATTTTCGCTACCGTCCCAATTTCAAAGCGGAAAGAGCAACGCATGGCAAAGGAAGCGACAAGCACGGTAAAGGCGGAAAAGACCTGATCGTTAAAGTACCCTTGGGGACAATTATAAAGGAAAATGAAGAGATAATTGCAGATCTGGTTGAGGAGGGTCAAAGTGTAATAGTTGCCAAAGGTGGGCGCGGCGGCCGGGGAAACGCACGTTTTGTCAGCTCGACCACCCAGGCGCCGCGCGACTGGGAACCCGGGGAATTTGGGGAGGAAAAAATTCTGGAGTTGGAACTCAAGCTGATTGCCGATGTCGGGTTAGTTGGTTTGCCAAATGCGGGTAAATCAACTTTGATTTCAAAGCTCTCTGCGGCCAGGCCAAAAATTGCCGACTACCCGTTTACCACGCTTAAACCGAATCTTGGAATCGTTAAATATCGGGATACCGGAACCTTCGTCGTTGCCGATATTCCCGGCATTATTGAGGGCGCTCATTTTGGAAAAGGCCTGGGTCTTGAATTTCTGCGTCATATTGAAAGAACTAAACTCCTGTTGATTTTGGTTGATTGCACCAGTGAAGATTTGAATCAAGAGTTCTCAGTCTTGTTGGATGAATTGAAAAAGTACAACCCCGAATTGCTGAAAAGGCCTCGGTTTGCTTTGTTAACAAAAATTGATTTGTCTCCCGATAAAGATTTTGGTGAGTTCGTGAAAGCTGCCGGGATGCCGGTTTTAAAGATTTCAAGCGTGGCTGATATGGGACTTTCGGAACTCAAAGACTTGATTTGGGACGAACTTCAAAAGATGTCGTCTTTTTAAAAATAATACTGCAAAAAAGCAAAGTAACTCGTTTGCTGGAAACCAAATTCGCTGTCATTTGCGCCATTTAAAAAATAAACACTCGCCGCGATTTCTAAATTGGTTGCCAGAGAATAAGTCATGGCCGGGCCAACCAGAGAGCTTCTGTCATTTAAATTAAAAATGCTGTAGATATTTAATCCAAGAAGCGGCGTTACCGATTTGATTACCGAAGCTGCAAAATAGTGCTTTGCCAAATTAAATATCCGGCCCGATAGCAAGTCGTCAATAAAAAGAGGATAGTCTTTTTTGTTTGTGGTGCCCTGACCGTTGAAATAAAACTCGATGAAAGCGTAAAAGTCATGCGGAAAGCTGTAATCGGCGTTTAATATGGCACGAAAAAAATTGGAGTCTCTTTCCTTCCAGGTATAAGCAAATTCTCCACGAAAGCCGCCGCCGCCGATGTAACCGGCAAAATCCCCACCAATGACTCTATCTTTTTGAAACTCACCCGCCATTATTGAGAAATCGTAACTGCCGAGATTGCTGCCTAAGCGAACTGCGGCGCTTGCTTTTAGATCTTTTCTGCCAGGGGCAAATGCGGCTTCCAAACGGGAAAGTGAGCCAAAAGGGATGGCCAAATACGCCGCATCGACGCCGCGCTTCTCCTCCAATTCAATGGTTGCAGGATTAAAGGGGTTGAACAGGTCGGTGGGATTCCAGGCAAAGCCGGTACCCCAGGCAATGCGCTGGCGACCGAAAGTAAGCTCGGCATTTCCAAAATAAAAAGTTGTAAAGGCGCGAAAAAGGGATTGTCGAGCTTGATAGTTGTTTCCCTTTGTTAGGTTCCAGTCCAGGTCTACAAAAGTCGGCCGTTCAGCTTCTTCGGAAAGCTCAAATTCCAAAGTATTTAAAAAAGAGGGACGGGAAAAGGGGGTTTCGTTCCCATTGCCACAGGAGATAGCAGACTTTAAAAAGGGAAAATAGATGTCTAATATAGATGCCGAGTCTGGAAAAGATATTCGCCTAGATTTTCAAAAATTACGAACTGTTGTGGCTTGCAGTGAGGATGTTATTCCAGTAATCGCTCAGGATACTAAGAGTGGGCGTGTTTTGATTGTGGGCTATGCCAATCAGATGGCACTGGAGAAAACATTGAAGAGTGGGAAGGCGACGTTTTGGTCCACCTCTCGGGATGAGCTGTGGGTGAAGGGGGAGTCATCTGGGGATGTGTTGCTTGTGGACGAGGTTCGGGTGAATTGTGAGCAGAATGCCTTGCTCTATTTGTGCCGGCTTCGGGGTGAAGGGGCGTGTCATACCCGAAATTCGGACGGGAAGGCCCGACTATCTTGTTTTTATCGCCGAATTGACGGGGATGCGTTGACCTTTGTAGATGAGTAGCTGATGTCGAAAACCATTTTATTGGTGGACGGGTTTTCATTGGCTTATAGGGCCTTTTATTCCTATCCGTTAACGCTGACTCTATCGGATGGGCAGCCCATTAATGCTGTTTATGGATTTTCGGCCCTTCTCATGAGTGGTATTGAGGAATTTAAGCCCGATTATGTGTCTGTTTGTTTTTATCGGAAGGAACCCACCTATCGGCATCAGATTTACAAAGAGTATAAATCCCACCGCCCACCCCCCCCAGAGGAGTTTTCAACCCAGGTCCCGTTGCTTCGTGACATCTTGGAAAAGATGGCGATTCCCTCGATTGATATGGCCGGGTATGAGGCGGACGATTTGATGGGGACGCTGTCAAAGAAGGCAGAAGCAGAGGGCCTAAACTGTGTGATTATGACGGGGGATTTGGATATGCTTCAGGTCGTTACAAAAACCACTCACGTGGTGACCAGTAAGAAGGGAGAGCGCTTCGGTTTGCCCGCGGCGAGGAAGTAACCTCGTCCGGTGGCACCCGAGTCATCGAAGCGCTGATCCTGCTCATTTCCGGAAACGTGGTGGGGGTCGCCGCGGCTACTGATTCCCAGAAGGATCTACACTTGATAGCCCGCTACTACGGTACCCTATTTGGATCAAGCTAATTTGCTCCGACATTGCCGGCGAATGCACTAGTTGCAGGTGCGGATTGTCAACCCTTTTGGCAACGCCGTGGCGGCAGTGCCGCAGGCCCGTTCGAGTTGATGCTGCTTCAGACCTTTGACACCCTGAAGGTTGGCGTCGTCGAGCCGCGTGATGCGCAGAACGGCGTCCTTCAGGATCGCACCTTCGAGGTTAGCGCCGGACAGGTTGGCGCGCTTCATCCGCGCGTTGGTCAGATCGGCCTGTTTCAGCGAAGCCTGGTTCATGTCGGCGCGGTCGAGATCGGCCCAGACGAGCATCGCGCCGTCGAAGCGTGCGTTACGCAGAATCGCGCGTTCGAAGTTCGACTTCTCCGCGGCGACGGCGGTGAGATTGGCGTGGGTCAGGTCCGCACGTTTGAAGTCGGCGCCGCCCAGCCGTGCTTCGGCCAGCGTTGCACCGGTCAGGTTCGTCTCTTCCATATCGCTGTTGCGCAGATCGGCGCCCGAGAGATCGGCACCGCTCAGATCCGCTTTCTCAAAGTCGGCGCCGGCCGCATTGACGCCGGCAAGATCGGCGCGGGGCAGTAACGCCTTTTCAAGATCCGTGCGCCGCAAATCGGCCCCCGCCAGATTGGCGCCACTGAGATCCGCGTCCTTAAGATCGGCGTCGCGCAGATTGGCTTTTCGCAGGTCCGCGCCGGCCAGTTTGGCGCCCTTGAGGTCGGCGTTGCGCAGGTCGCAGCCGACACACGCGTTGGTTTCGCGGAGCTTGGACAGATCCTTTTCATCGAAGGCCTGCGCGCCGCCCCCGAAGAGGGCTAAAGCGATCACCGTTGTCAGATAGAAATTCAACTTATGGTCCATAAGTAGCCTTCGCACTTGGCCTGATGATGCACACTTCGAGACGGTCGCCTACTTCGGTTGGCGACGCCAATCTACGTAAACTCCTGAAGGAGATCAAAGCGATTTCCGCACTTAGCGCTACATATGCGCGAATTGTTGTATGGCCCCATAAATTCAGCGTATTTGTTTTCGCCTGTCGTGATCGCACCGCGACGTTCGAAGCACACCGGCTGCGCCGCGGGTCAACTACTCTTCATGACCACTTTGCTGCCCGGACACGCCACCAGCTCGCGAATAGACCATGGCAAGTAGATGGGTTGAAGTACGTTACTGTTACCGAGCCGAAGCGTTTAGCCATACCCCTCGAGGGGACGAGACGACCTGAACAATCGCAGCGACGCAAGTCGGCCGCACAGGGCGCCAAACCCCCGCGAGGACATTCGACGAGCCTCTTTCTAACAAGCTGCCTATCTCGAAACTGCCCCCGTGACCTCTGCCACATGCGGCAGATAGTCTCGAAATTGAATGACGGAGATAGGGTGGCCCAGCGCTAATTGTGCTCAGAAGCCCCGACCCGCGTTTTGTTTGGTCGAGCCCAGCAGCCCTACTCCGCTCCTCTGCCTTCAGAACTTCAGTGGCCGAGGCGGCCCATGAAACTCGAAGGTGTAACAGTAACATACTTCAACCTACCCACTCGCCGTGGCATCACTGCGACAATGAAGAGGTATTGGGATGCGCTGGCTCGCCATTCTTGTTGCTGTTGGACTGGCCTTTCAAAGGGTGGCCGTTGCCGACGCCGCCCCGAGACGCGCGAGGTGTGACCCAATGCCGGTGTAGCAATTTGGAGGGGCGGAGTATGCGGCGTTCGAACAGGGACTTTGAGGATTGTAAAATAAGGTCCGAGGTGACCCTTAGGTTCAAGGGTGGGAACGTAAAGGCAGGAGAGTGGAGCGGGATTTT
>JADFPY010000139.1 GCA_022562085.1 candidate division KSB1 bacterium
TTAAGAAATAATCTAAGATAGAAGTTAAATCGTTTAAAGTGGGGGTTTAACTGAAGGGAATTAGTGAACGGGGAGACAAATCTTTGTTTCATGTCCGAGACATCCGTTGCGGAATCCAGTACGGTGACTCTACATTGTCGCTCCCTTACAGTTTCTTCTGCAAATTGAAACCCAAAGAAATAATAGCCTTTATGGTTTCTCTGGCGGAATTTCGATCATACTCTCTTTCACTCTCAGGTAACTGATCATAGGGTACAAGGTCAGGGTGTTGTTTTCTCTCATCATTTCTTTTCGGGCCGTAGGTCCAGCCATCTTTTAGGCGCTGTTGCGCCCAAATGTCATGATTGTTTTCAGCTAGATGCTCCATCAAAGCATCTAACTCTTTGGGCAATTTAATTTTTGAAGTATCAATTGGTGATGGTCGGTACATAGGGCCTCCGATTAGATTCTAATTTTCTAACAAAAAATGCTTGCCATAAAATTATATACGACCCCAATTAAAAATAATGAATAGGTGCCAATAAAAATATTGGGTAACCATTTTTCTTTGTCAGAAATATTTAATGCTTTCCCTTCGATTACTTTACCACTTTCGTCGCGAGGGAAGAGCTTATCTTCTGAATGGTACATCTTGTGGCAATTTTCCATATCGGCATGATTTTCAATTTCTCTGAGTTCATCGATACGATGAGCAATGAGTTTCTTATACTTATAAATGATCTGTTTCCAAACATCACAGACTACAATGCCTACTAAGAGAATCACTATTATAACGATTGACCGCAAATACGTGTCTAACCCAGCATCTTTTACTAAAAATGCAATTGCGCCAATGATTATTGAATTCACGGTTAAATAGGTGTTACTAATTTGTTGTCTTCGGTCAGAGAAACGATCCGTGCTTTCAACAAAAAGTTTGTATTCTTCAAATTTTTTCAATGGCCTCTTGTTGCTCCAATTTTTATTTTATCCAAGATAATTACCGGGTTGCCAAGCCAACTACATAATAAAGAAATATCTGACTCAGGAATCCTATGCCAGTGCATTATGCAGATCTAGAATTTGCGGGTAGACCTGAGCGCTGTCCTTGTGCGCGTAGCTGACAAAAATGTACGGTCTTTGCCCCGGTAGGCTTCAAAAGGAATTCTTGTTTTTTTGCTCATTTTGGTTGTTATTTTGATAGCGTTTTCACTAGCTCAAAAAAAACTACCTGTTAAGCGAACCAAATCCACCAAAAAGTGTTAATTGTTTGAAAGGAATGTATTTTAGTAGGGAAAAATTACGAAAAAGTCAAATATTTTATTTTTGCTTTAGGAAAAATGGTTTTTCATATTAAGAATTTAAATTTGAAGGAACTTTTACCTCCATAATATTAAGATAGGTTTTTCATACTTTTTCTCTCGGATATTGTTTAGGAATAAAACACAGGTGGGCTTCAAATGGACACTGTAGACCTAGAAAATATTTAACTGAAAGGGACGAAACGGCCGGGTTCAGTTTGCAAAATTATCACCGATCTTTTTTTAAAATCCCCAAATTAGTAGTCAGTAAAATTGAATATAAAGCTAGTTGCTTCTAAACAATCGGCAGATCCAGATCAAACGCTCGCTCCAAAAACCACATCAAACCGAAGACCATGATAACTGAGGAAAGCCCGTAAACTATTTGCTTTTGCCACTTGGTTTTAGTGATAAGATAGATGATAGGAAACGTCACAGCAACGATGATAATCTGGCCGACTTCAACACCGAGGTTAAAAGAAAGAAGGGAAACGGCAAGACCTGCAGTCGGCAGCCCCAGTTCATGAAGCACACCCGCGAATCCAAACCCGTGCATGAGACCAAATATGAAGGTAATCAACCAGCGTTCGTCGGTTTTTTTGATAAAGAAATTTTCCAGAGCGATATAAACGATACTTAATGCAATGACCGATTCAACAAGCCGCGATGGAATGGCAACGACTTGCAGCGCGGCGAGAATCAAGGTGATGCTGTGAGCAACAGTGAAAGAACTTACGATTTTTACCAGGTTTAGAAAACTGCCGCCGATAAGAATTAATCCCAGCAAAAAGAAAATATGATCATAACCAATCACGATATGTTCAAAGCCAAGCTTAAAAAACTGAAATCCATGCTCAAAAAAAGACACTCCCTTTCCTGAAAATGAAAACTCCTGCATGCGGTTATCGATGGTCAGTATGCTTTGTTGAACTTCATCTTGATGAACAATTTTTACCAGGTTTTTGTGCCGGGGTCCAAAATCATCAAATATATTTAACTGCAATGTCAATTTCCAGGGCTGGCGCTCAAGAGTTTGTTTGAACACCAAATTCACAAAGACATTACCCAAATTATCGCCTGAAACATGACCCTTTTCCCTTGCCAATGCTACAGGTTCACCGGCAATAATTATTGTTAATTTCTTTTCGAAATGTGTGTAGATTTCCTCCAGGTTAGTATTAAGTTCACTTTCGGTTACCGTCCCATCACGATTAATATCAAGATCGAAGATATTTTTAAGCTCTGTCTCGTCAAGCGTAAGAGTGTAAGTCAAATGAGTTTCTTTAACATCAATAGAGCTATAACTGGTATAAATTTCGTGGGCGCCAAGTGAATGACAAAGGAGGAGAACCGCACACAATATGAATGTTTGTTTCATAGTTGTTGGGATTTGACTTATAAAACGTACCAAACCATCTAATAGAATTAATTCGGCTATTTAGAAACCGCTTCTGTTGACAACTTAAACGCGTCGAAAAGAATACTTTGCAAATCTGATTCATCTAAATTCTGAACAAGCTGACGGTCGAGTGCAACCGAAATCCGGCCTGTTTCTTCGGAGATAACCAAAATAACCGCATCGGATTCTTCAGCCAGGCCCAAGGCAGCCCGGTGCCGGGTGCCAAAGTGTGGACCGAGACTTGGTGATTGGCTGAGCGGCAGAATACACTTTGCCGCTTCAACAATGTCATTTTGAATGATGATCGCACCGTCATGAAGTGGCGAACGCGCATTGAAGATAGAGGTTATCAATGGCGCCGAAACCTCGGCCTGTATTCGAATACCGGTCTCCGTAATAGATTTTATGCCCGTGTCCCGAGTCATGACGATCAAAGCGCCATATCGCCGCTTTGATAACTCTACAGCGGCCTTCACAACCTCATCAAAAGTTTTGCCACTGGAAACTTTAATAAAATATCTTATTATCCTGCTCTGGCCGACGAAAATCAGCATTCGCCGAAGCTCCGGTTGGAAGATGATCACAAAAGCAATGAGCCAAACGGTCTTGAGGCTGTCAAAAATCCAGGTCATGCCGCTCATGTTAAACAGCCGGGTTATTAATGAAACAATTAATATGATTGCTAATCCAACAAACATCTGGGCTGCACGCGAGTTGCGGAGAAAAAAGTAAATTTTATATAGAATAAATGAAATGACCAGGATGTCGAGGATATCCAAAAGCGTGACCTTGAGAAAACCGACTTGAAAAAGACTCATACGCTTTCACCGGTGTTTGGCGTCCGAATCAAAAAATCGGCGATCTGGGCGGCTCGCTTCATCTCTTTTACATCATGCACCCGGATGATATGGGCGCCTTTGAGAATCGCTGCAGTGGCCATTGCCAGAGAGCCTTCTTTTGCTTCTTCAGAGGGCAAATTCAAAACTTTTTGAATAAACGATTTCCGGGAAGGCCCGACCAGGATCGGGCATCCTAAATTTGCAAATTTCTTTAGGTCATTAACAATTTCGTAGTTGTGCCGCAGGTGTTTCCCAAAGCCCAAGCCGGGGTCGAGGACAACCTGTTCTTTTTTTATCCCAAATCCAATCGCGAATTTCAGGCGTTCCTCGAAGTATGCATAAATTTCGTTGACAACATTATCATAACTTGGATTCATTTGCATATTCTTCGGTTTACCCTTGATATGCATCAAAATAACCGGAACATCATATTGCGCAGCGACGCTGCCTAATTCTGTGTCAAAACCGAGACCGCTGATATCATTTATAATATGCCCACCCAGCTCCAAAGCCGCTTTGGCAACTGCAGATTTGTAGGTATCGATTGAAATTGGCACATCAACGGATTTTAGCAGCCCCTCAATGACCGGCAACACTCGGTTGAGTTCTTCTTCATTTGACACCGGATCGGACCCGGGACGAGATGATTCGCCGCCGACATCCAAAATGTCGGCGCCCTCCTCCACCATTCGGATGCCCGACTCAATTGCTTCCCGTGGATCAAGTCGTCTGCTGCCGGAATAAAACGAATCGGGGGTACAGTTTATGATCCCCATAATATGGGTTCGGGAGCTTAACTCAAGTTCTTTGCCGCGACAATTTATGGTTAAAGCGCGTCTCACGATTCAGTTTTGAGTTTTAGTTTGGCTTACTTTTGGATCTTTCGCCTCTCGCTCAGACATAATTTGAAACAAATGTTTACGTGCTTCTTCCGCAAATTTATCGTCCCTGCCGCTGCGTTTCGCGATCCGTGTTCGCAAATGCGTGATGGCGCGATTCATGTCTTTTTGCTGCTCATAAATATAAGCCAAATAGAGGTGAGAATCAACATGGTCAATTGATTTTATTGCATGCTCGAAAAAGTTAATTGCCGTGATATAATCTTTTTGTTGATAGTAAACAATCCCCAGGTTATAATAAACCTCGCCATTTCCCGGATCTAATTCAGTTACTTTTTGGTAAATTTCCAAACTGTTTAATAAATCATTTTGTGACATATAGATGGTACCTAACTTCATCAGGGCGTCAACTCGATTGGGGTTAATCCGTAGTATTTCTTTGACTGTTTTAATTGCTAGATCCGAACGATTCTTCCGGCTATAATTATCCGCCAGAATTAAACGCGCTTCAAAATCAAGTGGATTGACAAAAATCGCCTTTTCAAGAAGCTCGTTTTCATTGCCGAATCCTAAATCAGCGTACCTGCTGGCATGCAATTGAGTTAAATCAACGTAAGTTTTTGAATCCCAGTGATTTCTTAATAAACTTCTCTGTAAAAACTCCTCGGCCTGATTCCATCTTTCATGGGCCAAATAAAGCTCGGCCAATAGTTGCAGCGTTTTATGATTACTTTCATCCAAAGACAAAGATTTCAGCAAAAGAGATTTGGCAGCCTGAAAATCTTCCAGATCGTTTTGTCCTTTTTGCTTTTTTTCACCGCCACGATTGAGATAAATTTTCGCAAGGGAATTTAACCAGGTAGTTGAATTACTGTCTGTCTTGACAGCATTCTTTGCTAAGCCGAAAGCAGAACTTGTCTCTCTATTTAAAAGAAAAAGTTTAAGATTAAAGAAAGCTCTAATTTTGTCATTCGAATGCCAGGGGTCTTTTAAGAATAATTCAGAGTCGGATTCTAATATTCTGTTTGCAACTGAACGACTCAATTCCTGGCTAAACTCTTGAATCCCATTTAAAGTAATCTGACTGATTTCTTCAAGAACAGTTTTATCATTGTCGAATTGAATAAGTCTATAACTCAAAGAGTAGTCGGAAGATTCTTTTAGAAAGCTCCCCACGACCACATAATCAACTTTAATGCGTTTAGCAAAATCCAGACAATAATTTTGGAAAGTAAGTGAATCACTGTTGGCTGCAGAAGTGAGCCAGTCGAGTTGATATGGCAGCAATTCCTCCAAGTTAATTTGCTCGAGGTATCTTATTGGAATCTCGGAAAAGGCTAAACTTTCCCAGGAGATTGAAGCGGAACTATCAGATTGATTTATGAAAGGGAAGACAGCAATTCTTAACGGGTCGGATTGCGGACGCTCTTTAAACCTATTGATCAAAAAAACAAAAAAAAACAAAGCGGATATTAATAGAAAAGTAGTCTTAAATCCAACTCTGTATTTTTTTGCTGAGTGCCGGTAGAGGTACCAAACAACCAAACTCACAAACGCCCAAACACCAATTAGTATCGGACCCCAATCCGGCATCTTGAAAAAATCAAAATTCATTTTTTACATTTTTCACAACCAACTATTTCTGAAACAAATTAATTTAGATTATCTACGACTGCTGCTTTTTTTGCCTTTGCTTTCTTTGGCGGTTTCGGCTGCTCTTCTTCCACTTTAACGGGTAACGTCTCGCCGCTTAATATTTTTCCAATCTCGGCGCCGTCCAATACTTCGCGTTCTAAAAGTGCAGCAGCCAAGTTGTGAAGTTGATCTAGATGTTTTTTTAGAATATCAGCCGCTAACTTTTCTGCCTTTTCCACTATCACTGTAACTTCTTCATCGATAATCTGAGCGGTTCTTTCGCTATAATCGCGGTGCTTAGCAATCTCCCTGCCGAGGAAAATTTCTTCCTCCTTTTTACCGAAAGTCAGCGGTCCGAGTTTTTTACTCATCCCCCACTCACATACCATTTTTCTGGCAATTTCAGCCGCCTTTTCCAGATCATTGGCGGCGCCAAAAGTCAGCTCGTTCATAACCAACTTCTCAGCCTCCCTGCCGCCAAGCGCAGTTGCAATTCGTGATTCTAAATATGTTTGCGAGTAATTGTGCTTCTCATCCGGCAGTGACGTCATCAGGCCCAAAGCTCTCCCTCGGGGAATAATGGTGACTTTATGCACCGGGTCAGACTTTGGAACATTTGTGGTGACAATCACATGGCCGGCCTCATGGTAAGCCGTGACCCTTTTCTCGTCTTCCGTGATGATCATGCTCTTGCGTTCAGTCCCCATCATCACTTTGTCTTTTGCATACTCAAACTCCTGCATGTCAACCGTTTTTTTATTGTGGCGTGCTGCTAAAAGGGCAGCCTCGTTGACTAAATTAGCTAAATCCGCCCCGGAAAAACCAGGGGTGCCTTTTGCGAGTATATCAAGCGCGACGTTTTCCGAAATGGGTACATTTTTGGTGTGTACTTTCAAAATGCCCTCGCGGCCGCGAACATCCGGACGATCAACTACGATTTGCCGGTCGAATCTGCCGGGGCGAAGAAGCGCATGATCCAAAACATCGGGACGGTTGGTGGCAGCAAGTAAAATAACACCCTCATTTGATTCGAAGCCGTCCATTTCCACCAAAAGTTGATTCAACGTTTGTTCCCGCTCATCGTGTCCGCCGCCCAGCCCTGCGCCGCGATGCCGTCCGACAGCGTCGAGTTCATCGATGAAAATAATACAGGGAGCGCTTTTCTTACCCTGCTCGAACAGGTCCCGAACGCGCGAAGCGCCGACGCCGACAAACATCTCGACAAAATCAGCGCCGGACATGCTGAAGAAAGGTACGCCTGCTTCCCCCGCGACCGCTCTTGCCAGCAAAGTTTTCCCGGTTCCCGGAGGTCCAAGAAGTAAAGCGCCTTTCGGTAATTTACCGCCGAGTTTTTGAAATTTGTCAGGGTCTTTGAGAAAATCAATGATTTCTAGTAACTCCTGCTTAGCCTCATCTGCGCCGGCCACATCATCAAAAGTAACTTTTGACTGATTTTGGGTTATCAATTTTGCGCGAGATTTCCCAAACGAAAAAATTCCCTTGGCGCCGCCGCCTTGCATTCGACGTAAAATAAAAATCCAAAAGACGCCAAACAAAATCCAGGGCAAAAGTTGAAATACATAATTCCACCATTCATTCGAAATGGCCTTAAATTCCAAAACCACATCGTATTCCCTGCTCCACTTTCCGGCTGTTTCATCATTTGGCGCTTCGGGCAGCGTGGTTTTAAATCTCATGTAATGGACGTTTTCGTCCGGGTCGACGGCTTCTACATGCAATTCCCCATGGAATGCCTTGTCTTCAATGAAGGCTTTTTTAATTTCTTTATTTTCAAGGTGCGCTTTAAATCTGGAATAATTGATCGCTAACTCGTTGCGCTCATCTAATGTAAATTTCTGTGAAAACCAAATGGATATCACAATGATAATAAGCCAAAATGTTAAAGTCCGCGTGGCTTTCTTCCACTGGAAGTTTTCATCTTTTTTTTGCGGTTTATTGTTAGTTGAACGCTTAGTCGTTTTTCTTTTTTTGTTACTCACTGTTTTTTAACTTCCCTGGTTATAAGTTCCCAAATTACCGCATTAACTGTTTTCATTCAGTACATAAACTTCAGGTAAATTGCGAAATTTCTGTGCATAATCCAAACCGTAACCAACAACGAAGCGATTTGGAATTTTGAAGCCGATGTAATCAATATGATACGGAACTTGTGCGCCCTCTTCTTTTACTAATAATGAAACGAATTTTAAACTTTTCGGTTTAGTCCTTTCTATTTTTTTTCTCAAGTACTCAACAGAATATCCGGAATCGACAATATCCTCAACAACGATCACATGACGGTCATGTAAATGGGCATCTGTATCCTTCAACAACTTGACCTCCCTGGAAGTTTCCATTGCTTCGCCGTAGCTGGATATTTTTATAAAGTCGACTTCACAATCAATGTCAATGGCCCTGA
This sequence comes from candidate division KSB1 bacterium, assembly GCA_022562085.1. Taxonomy (NCBI): domain Bacteria; kingdom Pseudomonadati; species Candidatus Zhuqueibacterota bacterium. The sequence goes on from JADFPY010000139.1 coordinate 8,412, forward strand.
AAAGATCGGCGCAGAAAATAAAACTGCCATTTAAAACGCCAACAAAAATCGGGCATTTACCCCGGTAGTCTTCCGATATTTTCTGTCCTAACTCCTTTACTTTCTCTTTTATTTCGGCGCCTGAAAGTAAAACTTTGGATTCCTTAGAATTTATAATTTTCGTCGTTTCTTCAAAACTCATTCGAAGGTTCTTTTATTTCCACTTTTAGGAGCTTGTCAGTTTCTTTTCTAACTTTAAATCGATTGTCAATACAATGGCCGCATAACCAGACAATTCCGGCGGGTGATTCCAAAATCGGAGTTACTTCGCGTAAATGATGAGGAATTTTGCGATCGGAAAAATAGTCAGCGATTTTTTTTTGTCCCTTGAAATTGAGTGGGATAAACCGGTCTCCCGGATGGAAGGTGCGTACGCAGAGACTGTTTCCAGTTTTATCAAAATCTAAAAGCTCAATTTGCCTGTTTTTATTAAATTCGACTGGTTCTTCCTTTTTGGTAATCGACCATTTTAATTCATACTCCCCAAATCTGAGTGCGTTTGAATCCAATAAATCGAACTTAATTTGAGGGATCTTTTCCGATGCTTTCCTTTTGATTATAATGCCGTCGTGGTCAATCGCAAGTTGAAAATCTTGATTGATGTCAACCCGTTTACCGATTTTTTTTTCTGCAATGACTGAGAGTACCTTATCGAGCTTATCAAAATTCAGGTCATTCCGGTTAATTCCGAGCGCTTGACAGGCACGAAAAAGAATATATTTTTGAACGGCCTTAAAGTAGCCTAAAAATCCGTCAATTTCAACTATTATTTCATTTATTTTTTGTAACGAGACCAGCGACTTATATGCCTCGTCCGAGACTGATTCCAAAACCGATTCTGTTTCCGAAAAAATAAGCGCAGTTCGATTCAGCGTCTTTACCAAGTTTGGATTGAAATGCTCTTTTAAATAGGGAATCAATTCACGCCGAATGCGGTTTCTTCGAAATTGCAAATCTTCATTTGATGAGTCCTGGCGAAAGGTAAGCTTATTTTCTTTAGCGTACTGTTCCAAATCCTCTCGAGTAAGTTCGAGGAGGGGCCGAATATAAGCGCCTCGTTTAACTTGTATGCCTTGCATACCAAGGCTGCCGGACCCCCTTAAGAAATGGTCAATAACAGTCTCCGCCTGATCGTTTGCAGTGTGCGCGGTGGCTAACCTTGAGTATTTTGATTTTGTCAGAAATTCTTCAAAAGCCTTATATCGCAAAATCCTCGCGCTTTCTTCCAGTGAATATTTCTGCGATTTCGCGAAAGCTTTGGCCTCAACTTTTTTTGACTGGAAAGGCAACTTATAGTTACAAGATAAAGATGTCACAAATTCCAAGTCTTTGTCGGCCTCATTGCCACGAATGCCATGATGAACATGCGCGACTGCTAATTCTAATTTGAGTATGCTCTTTAGCTGGGAGAAGATGTGCAGCAAAGCGACAGAGTCCAAGCCGCCCGAAACGGCTAAAAGAATTTTATCGCGTTCTACAATTAATCGATTGTGCTGAATAAAGCGGGTTACTTTTTCTAATAAAGTCATTTCCATAAAACAAAGCTGAAACACAACTTTGGGTTGTCCAAAAAGTCCGTTAGAAGCGTAAAACGACATTTATGTCGTTTGAGTTCAAAGCTAATCTCTCCACATGAATGTCGAGCTACTGGAGCCCCAAGTTCGACAGTCTTAATATAGAAAACCTCTAAATAATTCGCAATGAAACTTGTGAAAAAGAAATGTAGCGGATTGCCTCATAAAAAATATAACCGAGGCAAATTGCACAAGATGACGTTGCTTCGTAATTTATCTAACCCAATCTACCAAAAAGGGAGGATAAATTATGGGGATGCATTCAAAGCGACAGTATCTTCAAACAATTCGCCTGCGGTATAAATATGCCACAAGAGAACAGAAATCCCACATACTCGATGAATTCTGTTCAGTCTGTGGCTATAACAGAAAATATGCTATCTGGTTATTAAATCTACACCTCAGAATGGAATGATTATTTTAACTTTTTCCCCTTCTGTTAAACTTATCAGCAAAACCAGAGTGGGCTCAAAAATTAAAAAAATACATGACAAACCTAAAACGCCGTTTCAAAGATTCATTGAATCCAAACATCTTGACACTCAAACCACCGAGAACCTGAAACGATATCTTAGAACCCTAAACCCGTTTGATTT
>JADFPY010000140.1 GCA_022562085.1 candidate division KSB1 bacterium
AGGGAAGTTCAAACATTGGTTGATAAGGACCATGTTCCCGGATCCTATGAAATCAGGTGGGATGGGACGGACAAAGGAGGAGCGAAAGTGAGTTCCGGGATCTATATTTATCAGCTCAAATTCGAAAATTTTGTAAGCTCCAAAAAAATGATTCTCCTCCGGTAAAGGATCGTCTGCCTGGCAAATCAATCTAATTTTTTTAAAACTCTATGGGAGAGGGGATGATTTATGCAGAGTTGGAGCGGCTCGTCTGTTTTAGTTTTCTTTATGATTCTTGTGCTATCCGGCGCTTCAGGCCGGTAAGTTTACCGATACGAAGAAAATGCTTTTCATAAACTAATCCAACTAACTTACCGCGCCAGGTAAAGCCGTGGTTATTTCATTGCGGCTTTTCTTTTTTTTCTTAGATACAAATGGCTCGTTACACACCCAAAATTCCCGATTTACCCGAAAGCGACCGGCCGCGAGAAAGGTTGATTCGGCTGGGCGCCGACAGCCTGTCTGATGCTGAGTTGTTGGCGATCATTTTGCGCGTGGGCAACCAGGAGACCACTGCAATTGACCTTGCACGCAACATCATCAAGGATTTTGGCGGATTTAGCGGCTTGGATTCAAAATCGATTTCGGAGCTTTGTCAGGTCAACGGCATCGGTCCTGCAAAAGCTGCCCAAGTCAAAGCAGCGCTTGAAATTAGCAAGCGTCTTTTTCGTGAGCAGACAAAGAGCAGCGACAAGGTCGAAGGTAGCGATGACGTTTTCAATAGAGTCAGCCCGCATCTCAGAAATCTCAGTCGCGAGGTTTTTAAGATTCTCCTTTTGACCAGCCGGAATACAATCATCGTTGAGAAAACCATCTTTGAGGGAAGTCTGACTGAAAGCATTGTCAGTCCGAGAGAGATTGTAAAAGAAGCGCTTAACCAATCTGCGGCATCGGTGGTGTTTGTACACAACCATCCATCGGGGGATCCGGCGCCAAGCGAGGAGGACAAACGGGTTACCCGGCGCTTGAAAAATGCTTGCGAGACTGTTGGTATAAATGTGCTGGACCATATCATAATTGGCAGGGAGAGTTATTATAGTTTTGCGGATTCGGGGTTGTTGTAATCGCCCCCGCGTCATTTCGACCCCGACACTTCGGGGGAGAAATCTTATTACGACTCGGCCACTGACTTGGATTTTGCTGTCGCTTCACTGTTCCCAAAAAAGCGCGTCTTTGCGAGGAGTCCCAAGAATCCACTAGGATATAAAAATGAAATTGGGACGACCAAGCAATCCTTCTGATAGAGGGCAAGAAGATTGCTTCGCTCCCTTTGGTTCGCTCGCAAAGACGGCCTATAGTGAGGCTTTCCTGCAAAACCAAAAGGGAGGAATAAATGAACACACAAAAGCAAGAAGTCCCCTACGTCCCATCTCAGACCACATTAGCTGAGTTCACCTTAAAGACAATTTTACTCGGCCTAGTCATGGCGGTGGTTCCGGGAGCTGCCAATGCATATTTGGGACTGAAAGCCGGTCTAACTATTTCGGCAACCTTCCCGGCGGCAGTGATCGCCATTGCAGCGTTTCGTCTGCCTTTTATGAAAGGAAATATTCTTGAACAAAATATTGCTCGCACGACCGCTTCCGTAGGAGAAGCCTTGGTCGCCGGAACAATTTTTACCATTCCGGCTTTTGTAATGGTCGAAATGGACGGCCAAAGACTTTGGACTCATTTCCACTACTGGGAAACATCGGCAATTCTGCTGGTCGGCGGTCTTCTGGGAATTCTTTTTGTGATCTTATTAAGAGGAACTCTGGTTGTCGATGCCGAACTCCCTTTTCCTGAAAGCTACGCTTGTTATGAAATCGTTCGTGCCGGATAAAAAGGAGAGAGCGGTGCAAATTACGTTTTTGGCGCAATGGGGGTTGGCGCAATGATTGAGCTGCTGAAAAACAGCAATGGCCTGGCAATTTTTCGAGAGAGCGTGGAATTTATCTTCAAATTTCCGAAGTCGGTTATTCACCATTTCTCAAGCTCAAGAGAAGTGCTCGGGGATGTTACCCATGCCGGCAGTTTGACCTTTGTGACGCCCCTAGCCTCGCCGGCGTTAATTGGAGTTGGGTACATTATCGGACCAACCCTGGCCACGATCAATTTTTGCGGTGGTGTTTTGGCCTGGCTCGTCCTCATTCCTCTCGCAATGTTTCTTAATCCTGACTTGCAAAACCAACTCCTCATCGACGGACAACCGGCACCTTTAGGAGATATCACTTATTCAATTTGGTATAACCAAATTCGACCGCTGGCCGTAGGAGCAATGCTGGTCGGTTCGCTTTACACGCTCTGGGGATTAAGAAATTCGATTTTTTCCGCCTTCCGTGGCGCCTTTAAATCTAAAGCGGGAGGGGAATCGAAGACTGAAGAAGATCGCCTGGAAAAAGATATTAACCTGAAGTGGATCGTTTTTTCTACCATCGGTTTGGTGGTGCCAATTACGTTTGTTTATTACCTGTTCAGTAACAGCTTGATTGGCGCCTTGCTTGCCGCTGTCATCATGATGATCACGGGTTTCCTTTTTTCCGGAGTCGGCGGCTGGCTGGTCGGCTTAGTAGGCGGATCAAATCAGCCCATTTCCGGGTTGGCGCTTTCAACTTTAATTGTTGCGGCTTTGGTAATGGTTGGAATTGGTGTGGTTGGTCTTAGCGGCGTGGCTGCGGTTTTAGCGGTTGCTGCCGTGGTTTGCTGTGCCACAGCAATGGCCGGCGATATGATTCAGGATTTGAAAGTGGGGCACCTCATCGGCGGCACCCCCTGGAAAATGGAAGTCGCCGAAGTGATTAGCACGGTAATCGTCTCTTTTGTGCTGGTTTTTCCAATCATTATTTTGCACGAAGGCAACATCGCAGCCGGCGGAATCGGAATTGGCGACACAGCGCTTCCTGCGCCGCAAGCCGGACTGATGGCGCAACTCGCCACCGGAATTGTTGGCGGTGAAATGCCCTGGGGGCTCATTATTATCGGAATGTTTTTCTCGGTCGCCTTGATTATGATTAAAGCTCCTGCGCCAATGCTCATTGCGGTTGGCATGTACCTGCCCTTTAACACTACTTTTGCCATTTTCGTCGGCGGCCTAATCAAGCTTGCTTCGGACAAATTTTTAAAAAAGAGAAGTGCAGATGATAAGCAAAAAATAAAAGTTGCGAACGTCGGTATTTTGGTTGCCTCCGGATTTATTGCCGGAGAGGCATTAACCGGAGTTCTTTTAGCAGCCCTTGTTTTGCTGGGAATTCCATCCATTACCTCACTTTTAACCGGACAGAATACATTTGATTTTGCACAGTCTGCCGTTGGCGGGTGGTTATCGATTTTAATATTCGGAATTGTAATTTTAGGATTGCTTCGCATCCCGCTGAGCGCTTTAAAAAATAATACCAAATAATTTCTTTGGTTTCCGGTTTTTGTTGGGTATATTTTAATTCAGAATGAAAGAAATTACAAACAATAAAATAAAAATTCTTCCCGATGACCTCACCAACAAAATAGCCGCAGGTGAAGTGGTGGATCGGCCGGCGTCGGTGGCAAAGGAGCTGCTTGAAAACTCTATTGACGCTGGTGCAGATGACATCACTATTATAATCAAAGAAGGCGGCAAAGCGCTCATTCAGGTCATCGACAACGGCAGCGGCATGAACGAATCGGATTTACTGCTGGCTTTTCAGAGGCACGCGACCAGCAAGATTTTTAAATATGAGGATTTGACCCGGGTTCAAACCCTGGGATTTCGAGGAGAAGCATTGGCAAGCATCGGTTCGGTTTCTCGCGTGGAAGCGAAATCGGTTTTGCAAAATCAGAATTCCGGCCATTTGGTTCGCCTCGAAGCGGGTGTGATGAATAGCGTTGAAGGAGCAGCCGGAAACCAGGGGACTTCAATTGCGGTCAAGAACCTGTTTTATAACACGCCGGCCCGGCGCAAATTCCTGCGAGCTGATTCAACGGAATATCGGCAGATTTTGAGCGTGGCAAACCGCTTCTTTTTAGCGCATCCGGAAATCGCCTTCACCTTTGTCAAGGAGGATGAAATCATTTATGAACTCAAAAAGGAAACTCAGGAAGCGAGAATTGCCGCGGTGTTAGGGCCGCGGGTACAGAAAAACTTAGTTGCTATTGAAAATGACGCCCCGGTGAAAATCAGGGGTTTTATTGCCAATCAAGATGCTTTTCGACGCTCTCGCGGCGACCAGTACTTGTTTTTTAATCGCAGGTATTTTTCACACAAGAGTTTGAGTTATGCCGTCGTTTCCGGCTATGGTGACGCCTTGCAGCGCGGTTTGTTCCCGGTTTATCTGGTATTCATTGAAATGGATGCGGAGCTCGCCGACGTCAATGTTCATCCGGCAAAGCTGGAAATTAAGTTCTCGAATGAACCGCTAGTTTTCAGTTCAATTCGGGGCAGCGTCAAAAGAGCGCTGACATCGCAGGAGGTCATCCCCGAAATCAGACCCTGGGGAACGACTGAGCATTCCCGCCATTCAGAATGGCAGGCCCAAACAAAAACGGGGTCTGAGGTCCCGGAAACTTCACTGCAACTCCCGAAATTGTTTGAAAGGATACCTGAGGATACAAATCAAATAGCGAAGGGGGAAACCCCAATTGACTCAGCTCAGGACGCAACCAGGGAGACGATCATTTTTGAGCGCACCAATGTTTGGCAAGTGCACAATAAATACATCATGTCCCAAATCAAAAACGGCCTGATCGTAATAGATCAACACGTGGCGCACGAACGAATTTTGTATGAGCAGGCTTTGGATAATTTTGAGAAAAGAAATCCGTCTTCTCAACAATTGCTGTTTCCCCAGATCGTTGAATTGTCTGCGGAGGATTATTCGATCCTCCTTGAAATGATTCCCTTTTTAGAAAAGATTGGCTTTGTCGTGAAATCTTTTGGAAAAAACACAGTCGTTTTAGAAGGCGTTCCTTCCGGAATTAAAATCAGCGACGACGAAAAAGTTCTGTTAGACATTTTGGATGAATATAAACGCGGCAAGAAAGATAATGCAGAAATAAGAGAAAATGTTGCTAAATCTTACGCTTGCCACACCGCCATTCGGGCGGGGGAACATTTACCGCTCGAAGCTATGAACGCACTCATCGATAAATTGTTTTCTACCAAAGAACCTTATTTTTGTCCTCACGGCAGGCCGGTGATCATCCACATTCCTCTTGCCGAACTCGACCGTAGATTTAAGCGTCACTAATGTAAATATTCAGGAACATTTGGTAGATTCGTTAAGTTATTAAGTTATTAAAATCTAAATTAAACGTAAACCTAAAAAAGAAAGTCTTAAAATGGTAGTTACTTTAGTACGAGAAGGGGAGCCGATCGATCGTGCTCTAAAAAGATTTAAACAAAAATGTCAGCGCGCAGGAATTCACCGGGATGCAAGACGCGCCAGTTATTACCTGAAACCCAGCGAGAAAAGAAAGGAAGCCAAAAAACAGGCTGTCCGACGTTCCAAGGCTCAAAAAAGGTTTGAATTTAGCTAAGAATCAAACTTTTAAAATCTGTTTTAACGCACCCATTATATGAAACTGATGTAGTGGGTTTTTTCTTGTCCTTTTATGAAAATTAATATTTCACGGTACAAATTTACTTGATGTTTAATCGTGAGTTCTATAAGTTTAAGGCATGAAACAGCATATCTATCCCGCCCGTAGACTTTCAGGAAAGATTAGATTACAAGGAGATAAATCGATTTCTCATCGGGCTCTGATGATCGGGGCAATTGCCGAAGGAACCACGGAAATTGCAAACCTCAATTCAGGTAAGGATGTTCAGAGCACAATTTCATGCCTCCTAAGGTTAGGTGTAAAAATAGAAAATGAAAATGACCGCACCATTGTGCACGGCCGAGGCTTGAGCGGATTAGCTAAACCAAACGGAACTTTGGATGTCGGAAATTCAGGAACCACGATTCGTTTGCTTTCGGGGATTCTTGCAGGGCAGGAATTCTCTACCAATATCACAGGAGATGATTCTATCCAAAAGCGGCCGATGGCCAGAATCGCCCAACCTCTGCGTAAAATGGGTGCGCAAATTGATGCTGTGGCGGACGACTTTGCCCCGCTCTCAATTAAAGGGGGAAAGTTAACTCCGATTGATTACACATTACCGGTTGCAAGCGCTCAGGTCAAGTCTTGCCTTCTATTGGCCGGACTGTATTCAGAAGGTGTCACCAAGATTTTAGAACCAGCGGAATCCCGGGATCACACCGAGCGCATGTTGTCCTTTTTTGAGGGAAGAGTTGAAAAGAATGGCTCTGGAATTTCTGTAAAGGGACCAGCGAGACTAAAAGGCCAAAACATTTCAGTCCCGGGTGATTTATCGTCTGCTGCATTTTTTATTGCAGCGGCGGTTTTGGTCAAAAACTCAGAAATTGTATTGGAAAGTATCGGAATTAATCCAACGCGAACTGCTTTTTTAGATTTACTGATTAACATGGGTGCAAATATCGAAATGAGTAACAGCAAAGAGGTAAATAATGAGCCCGTCGCGGACATTCAGGTTAAAAGCTCAGCGTTAAAGGGCGTAACGATTTCAGGTGAAACCATCCCGGCGTTAATCGATGAAATTCCAATTTTAGCAATTCTGGCGACTCAAGCTGACGGAATCACCAAAATTTCAGATGCGCAGGAGCTGCGGCACAAAGAGAGTGATCGGCTGCGGACAGTGGCCTTAAACTTAAAAAAAATGTGCGCTCATGTAGAAGAAAACATAGACGGCTTAACTATCAAAGGGCCCGTACAACTAAAGGCTTCAGAACTGGATAGTTTTCACGATCATCGTATCGCCATGTCTTTTGCGGTTGCGGGATTAATTGCCCCCTCCAAAAGTGTCATTAATAATGCGGAATGTGTGGATGTGAGCTGCCCCGGGTTTTATCAAGAATTGGCAAGGCTCTCAGGTGCTTGATTCTCAAACAAAGCTTTTTGGGATTCTTGGAAATCCACTTAGTCATTCGTTGTCTCCGGCGCTGCACAAATATTTGCTAAATGAGATCAGTCAAGAAGGCCGCTATCATTCTTTTGAAATAAAGAAAAATCAACTCGCTGATACTATTAACGGAATAAAAGCGGATGGCTTTCTTGGCTTTAACGTTACGATTCCGTACAAACAAACAATTATCCCGCATCTATCTAAAATGGATGAAGAAGCTCATTTCATTGGCGCAGTAAATACCGTTCATATCCAAGGTAACAAACTTTTCGGATTTAATACGGATGGCCAGGGCTTTATTTCAGCGGTAAAAAAAAGACGTGTGCAGCCTGAGAATTTCTCGGCGATTGTACTTGGGGCAGGAGGGGCAGCCCGCGCTGTGATTTTTAATTTAATTCGATGCGGAGTGAAAAAACTTTTCATCTTCAATCGAACTCTGCAGCGAGCAGAAAGCCTGGCAATGGAAGTTTGCAAAAAATTCCCATCTGTCGGAGTCGATTCCGGTGATTCAGAGTCGAAAACTATTTCTTCGGCAGTAGGCTCACATCATCTGATTATTAATGCGACTTCTTTGGGAATGTGGCCGGACATTCGTAAAGCGCCCTACTTGTTCGAAGAGGATGCGTCGGGTTGGGTCGCAATAGATTTAATTTACAATCCGCTGCAAACGAAATTCTTAAAGTCTGCACAGGAAGCTGGAGCAAAAACACTAGATGGTTTGGATATGTTTATTTTTCAAGGGGCGGCTTCTTTGAGAATTTGGCTTGGATTAGAGAACGGTATTGAATTCAATCATGAACAGTTAAGAAATTACTTGTCGAGAGAACTTGAAAAATATGGGCACAATTAGATACCTGACCGCCGGTGAGTCACACGGGCAAGGCCTCGTCGGAATATTAGAGGGGATTCCAGCCGGCCTGGAAATCACAGAGGAAGACATCGCTGTAGATTTAAAGCGCCGGCAAATGGGTCACGGCCGGGGTGGCCGCATGAAAATTGAGCAGGACAAAGCCCAGATTTTTTCCGGAGTGCGTTTTGGCAAAACACTCGGCAGTCCGATTGCGCTGATTCTGGAAAACAAAGACTGGAAAAACTGGCAAACAAAGATGTCCGTTAAAGACATCGATGAATCTATTAAGGAGGTTCGGGTCCCACGTCCCGGACACGCCGATTTAGCTGGTGCCATCAAATATGGACACCGGGACATCAGGAACGTGCTGGAACGGGCGAGCGCACGGGAAACAGCCATGCGAGTTGCTTTGGGTGCGATTGCCAGCAAATTTTTGGCGGAGTTTTCTATAAAAATCGTAAGTCATGTTCTACAAATTCATTCAATTAGCAATTCTTTCACCGTCGCAGGTTTGGGCGAGAAAAAATCTGATTTGACTTTCGAATTAAGCGAGATCAGTGATCTGGCGGACCGCTCGTCGGTTCGATGCCTGGACGGTTCAATTGAAAAAGAGATGATTGCCAAAATTGACCAGGCCAAAAAAGACAAAAATACCGTAGGCGGTATTTTTGAAGTTGCCTGCCTAAATTTACCTATTGGCTTGGGCAGTCATGTTCACTGGGACCGAAAACTGGATGCCCGGATTTCCCACGCGATGATGAGCATTCCTGCAATGAAAGGGGTAGAGATTGGTTTAGGATTTGAGGCGGGGACTCGTTTCGGCTCTGAAGTTCACGACCAAATTTATTATGATAAAGATAGTAAAAAATATTTTCGATCCAGTAATGGTGCGGGCGGCTTGGAAGGCGGGATCACTAACGGCATGCCTTTGGTGGTGCGAGTTGCGATGAAACCCATCTCCACATTGATGCGGCCTCTGGATTCCGTTGATATGGCAACGAAGGAGCAAACTGAGGCGCATGTCGAACGCAGCGACGTCTGTGCCGTGCCGGCTGCCTCGATAATTGGGGAGGCAATTTTAGCCCTGGTTTTAACTGAAGCGTTTTTAGAAAAATTTGGCGGCGATTCAATTAAAGAGATAACCCGAACCTATAAGGCATGGGAGAAGAATTCAAATAGCTAAAACAAACATCTATTTAATCGGATTTATGGGGGCGGGGAAAAGCACAGTCGGAAAAATTCTGGCTGAAAAACTAAATCGAGATTTTTATGATACTGACCAGGCAATTGAAGAGTCAACTAAAAAGTCAATTTCTGAAATATTTGAATCTGAAGGAGAAGATTATTTTAGAGATAGGGAAGAAGAAATAGTAAAAAAAATAGCCAGTGAGGTAAAAGAGGCTGTCGTTGCGCTCGGAGGAGGCGCAATTTTAAAGCTCACAAATTGGGAGTTAATCACTCGTTCCGGAGTTATTGTTTATTTGCAATGGAAGTTCAATTCCCTTTTAAATAGACTCACCAACGATGATTCAAGACCATTGGCTGCAAAGATACCGCGGGAGTCTTACCAAACAGAATTCTTGAAATTATTTGAGCTTCGAAAACCGATTTATGCGCAGGCCGATTTTATCATCGATTGTTCTGATGATATGAGTGAAACGCAGGTTGCTGATGAAATTATTAACGAACTTGAAAAACGAAAATGAAGAATCTGCTGATTGTTCACGGTCCGAATTTAAATTTACTGGGCGAAAGGGAGCCGGAGGTTTACGGAAACGAGTCACTAAAAGAGCTCAATGAGTCCATTGATAATTTTGCTGAAAAAATGAATCTGCGGGTAAAATGCTTCCAGTCTAATCATGAAGGGGCCCTGATAGACTTTATTCATGAACAGAGAAACTGGGCGCATGGAATCGTGATAAATCCGGGTGCGCTGACACATTATAGTTATGCGTTGCGAGATTCGATAGCCGCAGTTAATTTGCCGTCAATTGAAGTCCACTTGTCCGATGTTAACCAGCGGGAAGAGTTTCGAAAACGTTCAGTCATTAAAGATGTATGTGAAAAACAAATAACCGGGTTAGGAAAAGAAGGCTACTTGAGAGCAGTTGAGTATCTTGTCGGACTTGGCGTGCTCGATAAATTGCAGGAATCAAATCGAAGTAGTGCAAACCTCGATGAAGCGTTGCGTGCCGTTGTCAAGCTGTTAGAGGAGAGCTTTCCAAAGTATACCTGGGTTGGCATCTACTTGGTTGAGGGAGATGAGCTTGTGCTTCATAATTATATTGGTAAACCTTCACCACATACCAGAATTCCGATCGGACAAGGTATTTGCGGCGCTGCGGTGCAGGAAAAGCAATCTATCATTATCGATGATGTTAACTCAGACCCCAGGTATCTCGCATGCAGTGTTGAAACTCGCTCAGAAATTGTGGTTCCTATTCTGTCGGGCAGCAAAACATTCGGTGAAATTGACATCGATAGTGATCTGGAAGCTATCTTCCATGAAGGCGATCAGGAGATCCTGGAGAAGTGTGCATCAATTTTAGCGAAATTGTTTTGATCGGATCAGTTTGCCAAAATTACATTCCCAGACATCCTTTTTGACAAAAAAGTTCTTTCATCGCTTTTTTCTTAGACAAGGCATTAACTTATAATTAACATATATTTAAACCGATATTTAACTAGATGGAATAGATGTTGCATTAGAGGTGCTTTAAAATCTTAACTGACTAAAAGTCATATTCTTAA
>JADFPY010000141.1 GCA_022562085.1 candidate division KSB1 bacterium
GCTCTATTTCGATGAACTGAGCTTTGAGACTATTTTTGATATTTATGAAAAAGAACACCCGCTGGGAATTGTGATTTCTATGGGGGGACAAGTTCCCAACAATTTGGCGGTCAAGTTTCAGCGGCACGGCTTGAAGATTTTAGGAACCTCCGCCGAGAATATCGACCGAGCTGAAGATCGCCATAAGTTTTCCTCTCTGTTAGACGCCCTTGAGATCGATCAACCCGAATGGAAAGAGTTGCTCAAGCTTAAAGATGCGAAGAAGTTTGCCAACGAAGTTCAATACCCTGTTTTAGTACGACCCTCTTATGTATTGAGTGGCGCCGCGATGGGAGTTGCTTCAACGGATGAAGAGCTAACGACCTTTTTAGAGAAAGCTGTGGAAATATCAAGCGAATGCCCGGTGGTGATCAGTAAGTTTTTGGAAAATGCTAAGGAAATCGAATTCGATGCTGTGGCTATGAACGGCGAAGTCATTGTAAATGCGATCTCCGAGCACGTCGAAAATGCCGGCGTGCACTCCGGAGACGCCACGTTGGTTTTGCCGCCGCAGAGAACTTACCTTGAAACGATTCGCAAAATAAGAAATATTTCAAGTAAAATTGCGCAGGCACTGCAAATCACCGGACCGTTTAATATTCAATTCATTGCCAAGGGCAATTATGTTAAAGTTATTGAATGCAATTTACGCGCCTCCAGAAGTTTTCCTTTCGTTTCCAAAGTTTGTAAAATCAATTTTATCGAGATTGCCACAAAAGCGCTGATGGGACAAGCTGTTGAAACGCCTGTTAATTCTTTTATGGACCTCAACTACGTTGGCGTCAAAGCGCCGCAGTTCTCTTTCACACGCCTGCTTGGCGCCGATCCGACTTTGGGCGTCGAAATGGCCTCCACCGGTGAAGTCGGATGTCTCGGCGATGATTTCGAAGAGGCGTTTCTAAAGGCGCTCATTTCAGTTGGCTTTAAATTCCCATTGAAAAACATCTTGATTTCTACCGGTCCCCTGGAAAATAAAGCTGAATTCATCTCAAGCGCTAAATTGCTTAAAGAGCTGGGCGTACAAATTTATGCAACTCGAGGCACATCAAGGTTCATGAAGCAGTATGGAATTGACGCTGAGATTCTGAATTGGCCTTTGGAGAAAAAGAGCCCGAATGTTTTAGAGCTTTTAAGTAACGGAGGTGTTGATTTGGTCATTAATATCCCCAAGAATTTTCAGGAAAAGGAGTTGACAAATGACTACATCATCCGCAGAAAAGCGGTCGATTTTGGCATTCCATTGATCACCAATCTTCAACTTGCACGGAGACTTGTCGAAGCGGTTGCAAGAAAAGCGCCTAACGAATTGCACATAACAAGTTGGAATGAGTATTAAAATATTTGAGGCACTATATCGTTTTGTGTGGGTAAATATTAGTTTAGCATCTTCTGTTTTTGGACAGGATGAACAGGATTAATAATCATCATGTACATCCAATACTTGCTCTCGCTAACCAGCGAACTCCCTAACCCGGACAAGCCCCGTGGGATACAGATCCAACGGGGCAAGCCGGAAATCCCAAATATCAAATCCCAAGCTTGTCCCCGAATGCTTTTATCGAGTATGCCAGAAAATGACTTATCAGCGCCTAAAGCAACTAATATATTTAGGAGGCGTAAAAGAAATGTCTTTATCGTCTTATGTAGAAATCATATCCAACCAATTAACTTGAATAATTCACAAACCTGCATTTTGGGCAAAAAAACCTGGCCAGCGCAGTGGCAATAGATGGTTGCGAAAATTAGCAAAGCACGTTTCCGCAATCCATGCAGTGTCGGAGACCGCTTCGCTTAACTCCGACACTATCCGATGCCTGCGGTTTGTAGTACTACGGGTGAAGTTTTGATTTTTTGCAAACCCCGTGGGATAACCCCAACGGGGTAGGAAAAATAACAAGAAACAAATCTCAAATAAAATCCCCTGAACCAAATTATTTTTAAGATTCCAATTGCAGAAATGCCAACTTGGATTCATGCTTTACTCACCATTTTAGCCGCATATGCTGGTTTTGGATTTATCTCGCACATAGGAAAAGTGAAGTTTCAAAATATATTTGAAAAGTTTTTATACATACTAATTCTCCTCCACCTCAGTTCAACTGCAATTCTTCACCTCTATTCAATAATATTCAATAGCAACGACTGGATTAAAATTTTTCCATTTTGGTACAGTTTCATGGCCATTGGATATTTTGCAATTTTTGCCTATTACAGTTTCAGGTTGAACTCAAAATTAAAACAATAAAACTTTGTGATTAATAATGGACTCAATCACACAAATCGCGCTCGGCGCAGCCGTTGGCGAAGCGGTTCTCGGAAAAAAAGTCGGCAACAAGGCTGTACTCTGGGGCGCGGTCGCCGGCACCATTCCGGATTTAGACGTCATTCCGGGGTTTTTTATGGACACGGTCGCCCGGCTCGATTTTCATCGAGGCTTTTCACATTCAATCCTGTTTTTCCTGATCCTGGCGCCCATCCTGGGGACACTTGTTGCGAAGATTCATCGGCAGGAAAATGCTTCGAGGTGGGATTGGACCAGGCTGGTTTTCTGGAGCCTCTTTACTCATCCGTTGCTCGATTGTTTCACCACCTGGGGCACTCAGCTATTTTGGCCATTTGAATACCGGGTGGCCTTCAAAAGCATTTTTGTCATTGATCCGCTTTACACTCTGCCGCTCATTGTCTGTGTCATTTGGCTTTTGTTTAAAGGGCGGGGAAGCCAAATCCGCAGGAAAATAAATATCATCGGCCTCACTTTGAGCAGCGGTTACCTGCTTCTGACTCTTGTCAACAAGCAAATCATGAATCAAAACTTTGAAAATATTTTGCAAAATCAGAATATAGAATATTTTCGTTTTACCACTCAACCGACTCCCGCAAACAATGTCTTGTGGTCTGGTACCGCTGAAACAAAGGATGGGTTTTACATCGGCTATCATTCTTTTCTGGACAATCAAGAGGACACACCATTTCTCTATTTTAAAAAAAATCATCAGTTATTAGGGGAGATGGCAGAAAATGAAAAAGTAGAAAAATTGATAGCGTTAACGAACGGCTATTTTATTGTAGACTCCTCTGAGAATGGCGTCACGATTAGCGATCTGAGATTCGGGCTGATCAATGGGTGGGCAACCGAATCGAGTGAGTTCGTTTTCGCCTATAACCTTCAGGTTCCCAAAAGCAACACCAACCAACAGCTTATCATTCGCCAAAAACGTGCTTCGATAAATGTGTCAAGCGCAATGCTGAGGCAGTTCTGGATGAGAATTAAGGGAACTTAGAAAGGAGCCTATTTATTTGGGAAGTACAACGTCCGGCTGGGCTCCCGGCCGTATCCAACAACTTCCAAGCGATCCGGATAAACCTCAATAATGGCGTAGGCGTTTTTATCAACTGTGTCAACCATACCCTGCAGCGTCAAATAGTGAATGCCATTTTTTTTCTGGTAATTACCGGGATGGTAGTGTCCGTTTATGTAAGCCACAACGCAGTCATGGGATTCGATAAGATTCATGACTTCCGTGTCATTCCAAAGGGTATTGGTGTTCCTTGGAAAAACCGGGTGATGGCAAAACAAAATCACTTTTTCGCCGGCAGTACAAGCTTGATTGAGCGTATTCCTTAGCCAGCTCATTTGCTGGTCACCCAGCGCTCCATTAAATTTTTGTGCATTCGGCAAACCTCGATCTTGCAGTTCCTCGAACCTCGCTTTGGCACTTCGGTAGGCCTCACTATTTTTGGGTACCCGGTAGGTACTGATATCATTCCCGTCCAGCATAACAAACCGCCACCCTTTAACGCTCATGTCGTAATACGGATTTTCAAGGCCTATTTTATCCAAAACGGCACTCTTTTTTTCCTGACTTACTGAGAATTCGTGATTTCCCAGAACATGGTACTTTGGCATCACAAGTTGCTCATAAATCGGCAGCACTCGATCGAAGCTGGCGAAATCTTTCTCGATAATATCGCCAAGCTGAATGACGAAAGCCAAATCCTTTGAATTGAATTCCCGAACACATTCTTCGAATTTGGCAAGCGTTGTCCGGTAGTAAATGTCATTTCGAGGATCGCAGTCGCAGTACTGTACATCTGTAAGAACGCCAAAAGTAAACTCCGGATTAATGGAATTTTTGTAACTGCCGGGAAGGCAGCTAAAAAGTAACAGAGGAAGGATGAAGAGGAATAATTGGGTTTGAGTGACTGAGTGATGCCTAATCATAAAATTCGAACCGGCTTAGGGAAATCCATTGTTTTGGTCCAAATTAGAGTTTCGGTTGAGGTTAATTCCAAATTCATAGTTATAGGGTCTTACAGAGTGAAATGGTTTAGTTTCGCCCGGGTTAGTATGCTTTTACCATAGTGCATCATTCACGCTGCTCGCTGCGCCGTCCCTCTCGATAGTGACGATATAGAGTCGATCGAACTCGCCCTCGTTGATCACCGAGTTGGGCTTTCCTCCGAGCAACTCGACCAGCCGCGGGGTAGTATTGCTGTGGCCCACCCCCAGATGTCGGCCCCCCGTTCTACGCAGTTTTTCGACCAGAGTGGGTAGACCCTGTCGAGCATCGTAAAGCTCGACTTCAAGTCCATACTTGTTAGCGGTGGGTGCCGCCGTATCCCTTGTCTAGGTGAAGTCGGAACTATGGACGTATTCAATCTCCGCGCTACGAAGGTTTCTGGCGAGTGCCGCGGCCCGTTCGTGGCCGGCAGCGGACAGTTCCGGATTATCGCTGAGGTCGGCTTTCTCGCCATGCCGCACAAGGAATACCATCAGAGGCTTGTGTTTCGACTCAGAAGGGACCGTATCTGGCTTCGATGAACAGCCGAATCAGCATGACCGTTAACAGTAAAGTGGCAATCGTGGACACTGTCATTGTTTTTCATGGTTTTGTTTCCTTTTCTAAGAAGCCAACTATATGCCGGTCACCACTTAGTCAGCTTAACCCACTACTCACCATTTATTACAAAATTAAATTGGTCAAGCATTCAACTCAATTTAATTTCGCCGACCATTTTGTTTTAGAGTATAAACAATTACAGAACAATTGGACAAAGATAAGCAAGAGATATTTAATTTTCAAGGATTTCCAGCAGAACCGAAGCACTGACCGGTCTCTCCCGGAGTGATCGGTGGTTCTAATCTGTTTTACAAGGTGAGTTGTTACAGCCGCCTGCCTTAGCTTTTCTAATTTTTTTTGTATCGTCCCCCTGATTACTTCTCAGAGTTTTATTGTCCCTCCATTTCATTCAACGTATTTTTCTTAATTTTGCCCGCGGCCTAGCTGACAGCAGACTCGGTGCTTTCCAATAAATCAATAAGCGTCTCACAAATTGTTTTGGCCCTAGAAATTTAACAGAATTTAGGTTTTCTAACAAGTTTTAATTTTAGTTTTTTATACGTAACCATTTTGGAGTTTTGCAGTATACACTAAATAATCAATCCCTTCTTCAAAAAAATGTTGTCTTTTTTAAGTAAGTTAAGGAGCCTCTGTTATGAAAAAAACAGTGATATTGTGTTTATTGATGCCATTGGCAGTGTGCTTTGCACAAAAGGATGTTCTGGTTGATATTCACAAAGTCTACCCCGAGGAGATGGAAGTAGCCGGCTTCGAGCTGAGTCGGAATCAGGATGTGCAGGTCGAAGCAGTCGGGTTGTTTTATCGTGCGAGAAGATATGATTTCATGTTAGGCACCGCCTGGATTTTGAACGCCGAAACCCGCGAAGTTGTCTGGGAATTACCGGAAGCTGAAACAGAGCCAGAACGACGTGACGATCTGCAGGAGTTTTCCGGCAAAGTTTCTCTTTCCAAAGGAAAATATGAAGTCTATTACTCAGCCTTTCCTCATTATCGATACGAGGGTGACTGGGATGATCACGACAACCATTGGAGCGGCAGAAGAAGAGGCTGGCAAGGCTGGGTCGCCGATATATTTGACGGGCACTGGCGTGACGACAGGTACTATGATGAATTTAAGGACGCCTTCCGCGAATTTAAAATTGTTGTCAAAGGAAACGGCAAAAAACTCGATCGCGACGCTATTGAAAAAAACCAGGACGCCCTGAGAAATGCGGCTGTGATTTCTATTCCCGTTTCCCGGGATGACGTTTACGAAAATCAGGGCTTTATTCTTGACAAACCGGTCGAGCTTGAAATCTATGCCATTGGCGAAGCCAACCGTGACGGCAATCATGATTACGGTTTGATTGTAAACACCAAAACCCGCGAAAGAGTCTGGCAGCTAACCTACCGCGATTCCGATCACGCCGGCGGCGCTCGCAAGAATCGAATGAGCAAAGAAACAGTTTCATTACCGGCAGGAACATATGTCGCTACTTTTATTGCGGATGATTCTCATTCGCCCTGGGAATGGAATTCGCCGCCGCCTTACGATCCGGCCTTCTGGGGCTTGACCATTCGCACCAAGAATTCGAGTATGAAAAAACACATCAAGAAGTATGATTATGAAGGCTACCAAATTGAGAATGCAATCGTCGACTTCACCGGCCTGCGCGACGATGAATTTATGACCAAAGGGTTTACTTTGAAAAAGTCTATGGACTTGCGCATCTATGCACTCGGCGAAGGCCGCGATCGAGAGATGTTTGATTACGGCTGGATCGTGGACGCCAAAACCCATAAGAAAGTTTGGGAGATGGATTACCGCGATACCGACCATGCCGGCGGCGGCAAAAAAAACCGCGTCTTTGATGATGTCATTAGATTTGAAAAAGGCAGCTATATCGCCTATTTTGTCACCGATGATTCGCATTCATTCCGGCGTTGGAACACTTCGCCACCTTACGACCAGGAACACTGGGGTTTGACAGTTGTGCCCACCGACGAAAAATTCAATCCTAAAGATGTCGCGGAATTTAAGGAATCAGACGATAAGTCGGCATTGGCGAGAATTGTCAGAGTTCGCGATTACGAACAGGAACGAGCTAAGTTTAAATTGAAAAAAGACAGGGACGTTCGGATCTATGCCCTCGGCGAAGGTCAGAACCGCAGAATGTACGATTACGGCTGGATCGAAAATGCCGAAACCGGCAGAGTAGTTTGGGAGATGTCCTACCGCAGAACCGACCATGCCGGCGGCGCCCGCAAGAACCGCATGTCCGATGAAGTCATATCCCTGAAAAAAGGCGAGTACTTTGTGTTCTACGAAACCGACGACTCTCATTCGTATGGTGACTGGAATGCCTCGCCGCCTTATGATCCCCAGAGTTGGGGGATAACGGTCTACAAAGTGGAAGATTAATTAAAGAATTTTCACCCGGAGAATTGAAAATCCCACAGGATCTAAATTATACATTCCTGTGGGATTTTTGTTTTAAGGGAGTTTTATTACATGATAGCCCGAAGGCGTCCCGCCGAGGGAGAATAACGAGAACGCTCCGCCAGGCCTGTCTTGAGCTTGTCGAATGGAGGCCTTCGCCCTATACTTTTAGTACAATCTTACAGAGGAGGAAAAGAAGATGAATAAAAAATTTAGACGCCTGTCAAAATCACACCTTATTTTCTTCATCATTTTTGCGCTGCTTGTTTTCCAATCTTTTGCGCTTGCCAACGACAAAGCTCAAAAAATCAACGATCTTGTGAGCCAGTACAACAAGAATGGGGATTTCATGGGTTCGGTGCTTGTATCCGAAAACGGCAAAGTAATTTATAAGAAAGCCTTTGGCTTGGCAAATATTGAGTGGGAAACGCCCAACACCATAGACACCAAATTCAGACTCGCCTCGATGACCAAACAATTTACCTCGATGCTGGTCTTGCAAATGGTCGAGAAAGGCAAAATGAAGCTGGACGCAAAAATCACCGATTATATTCCGGAGTATCCCAAGCCTCACGGCGATATTATCACCATCCACCATCTGCTTTCCCACACATCCGGCATGCCGCATTATGGTGGGATTCCCGGGTTCTTTCCAAAACTCAGCCGCCAACCGTACACACCTGAAGAGTATATGAAACTGTTCTGGGACCTGGATTTATTGTCCGAAACCGGCTCGCAATATAGTTACAGCAGCTTTGGATACTATTTGCTGGGCGTCATTCTTGAAAGAGTCTGCGGCGAAACTTACGCGCAGCTTCTTCATGACAGGATTTTCGAACCGCTCGGAATGAACAATTCTACCCTCGATGACGACAAGTCGATAGTCAAAAATCGCGCTTCCGGCTACCGGAGAAATTTGACCGGATTTGAAAACACTTCATTCCGGGATATGTCAACAGCCAAGGCTACCGGTGGCATACTTTCCACCGTTGAGGATCTTTATTTATGGGACCAGGCCTTGTACACGGATAAACTGCTATCTAAAAAATACCGTGATCTTCTTTTCAAGCCGAATTTAGGAAATTATGGTTATGGCTGGAATATTCGCAAAGTTCCTGCTGGTGAGGAGAAGGAAACAACATTGATTTCTCACAGCGGAGGGATTAGTGGATTTAACAGTCTCATCTATCGCTTTGTGGAAGATAACCACATGATTGTCATGTTCAAGAATATAAGAAACACAGTTGGTCTGGGACAAATCATGCAGAAAATCGGCTCGATTCTCTACGACCAACCGTATGAACTCCCGAAGGAATCTGCTGCCAGGAAAGTGGCACTTACCAGCATTGAATCCGGTGTGGATGCCGCGGTTAAAGAGTACCACCAACTCAAGAATTATCACTCCGATGCATATTCTTTTTCCGAAGGTGATTTCAACCGAATTGGGTACGAATTACTTGGGATGAACAAATTCGATGAAGCGCTCGCGATTCTAAAACTTAATGTTGAGGCCTTTCCGGCTTCTGCAAATACCTACGACAGTCTTGGTGAAGCATATATGTTAAAAGGCGACACCGACTCCGCGATTAAGAATTACAAATTAGCCCTTGAAAAAATCCCGACCGATCCGAATTTGAGTGCGTCGGGCAAGGAAGCTTTAAAGAGAGGTGCAGAAGATAAATTAAGTCAACTGCAGGCGATGGCAGAAAAACAGTAAGTCGCCCTTATTTTTTATTCTCCGGATCACCCTAACTACTTGAACAAAAAGCATTTTTTTAGTTTTGAAAAACTTTCGCAGCCCTGTAGACATAAATTCCACTGGCGACTGCTCGACCTTTTTCTAATTTCCACTTCTTTTTCAAGAGTAAGCGCTGCAGCCACCCTTCAACAACGGAGGCCACCAACTTCATATTCAGGGCATACCCCTCGTCTTCTAAAGCTTCTGTTTTGAATGTAGATAGATAGACCAATCATGCGGCCTTTTTCATCAATGAGGGGTCCTCCCGAATTCCCCGCTTCCAGTTTGGCGTCAAAAAGTAAATAATTGGCTACTGGTTGCACGAATCTCCCGACAGTAAGCTTTAGCTCATCCGTAAAGGGATAACCGACAGCCGCTACTTTTTGTCCCGGAGTAGCTTTCAGTGTATAACTAATGACATTATTCTGGACGGTTGGAGTTTTAGTTACCAGAAGCACAAGATCATTTGCTCGATCAACAAAACCCATGATAATATTTCCTGGCAAAGGTTGTACTTCTTTGGGAATTTTTACCGCCAGATTTTCGTAGAATTCTAACTCTTTTTCGAAATCCGGTCCAAACTCTTTAGCAACGACATGACAGGCAGTTAAAATCAAGGCCCTGCCATACGGTGTTATGCCAACGATCACACCGCTTCCGGTTTTCTCTCCCTGGTTGCAAATTATTTTTACAGTAACCGGTGACACATTATTGTATGCCTTTGCCGGCATTTTGGGTAAGTCTTTCTCTTCCCCCCGGCTATTCAAACTCTGAGAAATGAGTGCAAGAAAAACAATTAAACTGAGTGAGCTTTTGCCAATCTTTTTAGTCATCTGCATTCTCCTTCTTTTTCAAATTTATCTTCAACAAGTACGACCCTAAAACGGTGGTAAGCCAGGCTAAATTCGTCAAAAAAACCGAGGTCGCCGGGTAATGGGCGATGATCAAGAAACGTAATATTAATTTTTTTTCTCATGACTTCCTCTAAGATTAGGAGGAGTACAAACTAAAGACAAATGGTGTTTTATAAAGCAGGAAAATAATTCGTGTAGGTGGTGTCGAAGATGTTTGCGAGCTAGTAACCTGCCTTTTCTAATAAGACAGGGATTTTATTACTTTTCTCTCAAATTCTTATAAAGAAAACTAAATTTTTACTCACTGTCAAGAATTGATGTTTTATTTCAAAGAGGTCTTTAATTCACCGCTTGTTCAAGTTCGGATTGTCTCAAGAGTTCAAGAAATGCGACTGGAAATAGGATAACACAATAGTGGAGCGTTTTCAAAATAACGTTGCAGTGGGTCGGTGTGATGTGTTCAGGTGTTAGAAGTGTTAGAGTGTTAAAGACTTTTCTTCCTAAGTTATTTTATTTTAGATACTTGAATCCTTTAACACCTGAACACTTCTTTCCTCAA
>JADFPY010000142.1 GCA_022562085.1 candidate division KSB1 bacterium
GTACGGTTTCCCGCCAACCTACATTAATGAAAATCTTAGGCGCTTCTAGTTGTTCCTCACCAACTCTGACCGTGCGAGGGCCTTCGAAGCGAGCGTGACCTTCGTAAACCGTACAGTTCTCCATGCTCTTGAGCCAGTTTTACACGCCTTTGTTGGATACTCCCGACACCTCGTCCTTACGTGCCTTGACCTTTTTCATGTCCACCCTGATGGAGCCATCGATCATTACACCGAAGTCGGCAGCACGTCTGGCCATGTAGGCAGCACGGGCGCTGGCCACGAGGGTTTTGGTGGGGATACATCCGGTATTAACACAGGTTCCACCAAACAGTTTGCGTTCGACGATCGCTACGTTCATCCCGGTGCCAGCCAAACTGCCGGCGAGAGATGGACCGGACTGTCCCGTGCCAATGATTATCGCGTCAAATTTTTTCATTTTTTTGCCTCCCAGTTTTTGTCATATCCCCATTCCATCATTACTGAGCATCTCTTTACAGTATGACTTCCCCAAGGGTTAACGCAGCTACTAAGATAAAAAGAATAGCTAAACCGCGCTCTAAAAGATGCTGTGAAATTCGGCTGGATACCAATGAGCCTAACTGTCCGCCGATGAGGACCCCTGGGACGGTGAAAACAACCAAGCTAAGCACTATACTCAAGGTCTCTCCGCCAGTTTGTACGAACTTTATGAAATGCCCCGTGGAGGCGACCAGGGCGGTAATCGCAACCACAAACACACTAGAGGCCACAGCGACCCGACTGGGCACCCGACAGCGTTGTAGGAGAAAATAACCATTTAATTCCCCCTGGCCCGTAGATATCATGCCGATGAACAGACCACCCAATCCGGAAAAGAAACGACCCTCATTGCGATTGCAGACAGAATAGCGAATCTCTTCACCTTCTCTCGTTACCAGGCATGTCTCGGCTTTCTCACCCTCGTACTCTTTCTGGATAGCGTCATCCAGGCCCTCAACCCCATCATGATCAGGTGCTCTCAGGAAACTGATTGCAATTGCTAATAATCCTCCACCAAGTATCACCTTAAGAAATTCAGAAGGAACATATCCGGCTACCCAGGTACCTAGCAAAGCCATTGGGATAGTGGCTGTTAAAAGGTCGACACCTAACTTATAGTCAATCAACCGTTTGCGAGCATAGGCATACAAACCGCTGGCGAATCCAAAAACTTCTGTTATCAGACCCGTTCCAATCGCAATTTCTGGAGAAAGACCCAAGGCGAGAATGAAAAGCGGTGTAAAAAATGTCGCACCTTCTACACCTGAAGCCATAGCTATGGTCGCAATTAGGATTGAAATGGGGAACATAAACCAATATTCCAATGTCATACCACGTACCTCCGGTTAGAGTTAATGCATGTACGCCTAATTCCTTGTGGGCCCAAATATGAGCACGCTCTAGAACTGCTTGTCTATGATTTTTGTCACATTAATGATGTCGAATTGACACTAAGCTTTTTCGATGCCGAGAATTGTAATATCGTCCCAATTGTGGTCCTGATTACTAAATCTTCGAGCTAATGAAACAAGATGTTCAATCAATTTTTCACCGGACTTTTCACTATTTTCCAAAATCATGTTTTTTAAGAATTCGTAACCAAATTGTTCATTTGCTTCGTTTTGTATTTCGCTTAGGCCATCTGTGTAAAGAATTAAGGAATCGCTTTCCTCCAACTTAATAACAACCTCTTGTCCAGGCGTGTACGATGCTTTTTCGACGACTCCGAGCACCAGCCCGCTGGCTAAAACTGGCTCGACCCTATGCTTGCTACGCCGGAGGACAATTGGGTAAGGAATTCCACCATTGACGATGGAACACTGAGCGGATCTAGTATCTAAGATGACTACTAAGGCAGCTACAAATACATTGGCCGGTAGTATCTTCATAAGTGTTGCGTTCATGCCTGCGAGAATATCCCCGGTACCCATGTCACAGTTTTTAAAGTCCGAAAAGGACAATTTCAGCAGAGTCGTACTCAGGGCGGCTTGTATTCCGTGTCCTGTGATATCAGCTATCAGGATGGCAATGCGATTATTGGCTAAAGGCATGACATCGTAGAAATCACCACCAACTTCCAGCGCTGGCAGATATTTTGCCGTAAATGAAATACCGTTCGCTTCCGGAAACTCATTTGGAAGAAGTCTTTCCTGTAACTGACGGGCCAGAGAAAGCTCCTCCTTGAATAACTCTTGATTCTGCACCAAAGAATCCCGTTGTAAAAGAAGTGTGTCTAACTCGCGAATTTTCTTATGTAAAATCTCTTTCAGGTTTTTATTGGCGAGTGCATTTCGAATAACCAGTTTGAGGTGTTCATTGTCCCAGGGCTTTTCGATATATTGGAATATACCAACCTCATTGACGGCTTTGATGGCATTCTCTTTGTCGCCATAGCCCGTAAGCAGAATACGCACTGTATCCGGGTGTAACTTTTTAATTTCTGCAAGAAATTCCAATCCGTCCATATCTGCCATCAACGAATCTGAAATTACCACATCGACTGGTGTTGCCTGAAACATTTTAAGGGCATCTACCGCGGATTGGAATGCGAGAATTTCGTAGTTGGTCTCGAATTCAAGAAGAGTCTTGAGGCTATCAGTTACAACTGGCTCGTCGTCAACAAGCATGATTTTAGGCTTTGGTAGAGATCTCTCTTCATCTTCAATTTTGTCGCTCATTACTGAACCTTATGGTTAAAATTCTGTTCGTTGGGTAAAAACGTTTCTCATCCACCGAGTATAACCTTGGAGATGTCATGACACAGACACGCCCGTCATAAGCGGCGGTATTACTTATCCGACTCCATACTACAATCTCTATCTCCGTATTCGATTTCTATGGTGATATGCTCCAATCCCATATTTTTGGTAAGTGACTTGATTTCACGTTTCATCTGTGAAACTTTATCTTTAGCTGTGCTTTTATCGATCACCACATGGGTCGTCAAGACGTTATGTGCACCGTCTAACGACCAAAAGTGCGTATGATGGGTAGATTGTACTTTATCAATTGCTCGTATTTTCATTTCAATGTCATTGACATTACCAGACACTGGGACAGCCTGTAAGAAAAGTGCCGATGTCTTTCTTAGATTACGAAGCACATTGTACGAGACATAAAGTGTGACCAGCACAGCAAGTATTGGATCGAGAATGTACAAATCTGTGAAAAGCAGGACGACACTCACCACCAACACTGCCGCCCAACTCATCACATCTTCCAACAGATGCCAGGTAACCACCTGCACATTTAATTTCTTGCCATCCTTGACTCGTAATACCGCTAAACCATTAATGATGATTCCGGCGACGGCTAAAGCCATCATGCCCGTCGCGTCGGAAGGTTGCGGGTTGATGAGTCGTGGAATGGCTGCGGATAAAACAAATCCAGACCCGATAATTAAGACAACCATATTAGCCAATGCCCCTAGCAACGAAAAGCGCCGGTATCCATAAGAATACTTGGCGTCCTTTCCCTTGTGTGAGTATTTCTCTAGAAACCAAGACAAACCTAAAGAAAGACTGTCTCCAAAATCATGCAGCGCATCTGAGACAATGGCTACACTGTTTGTCCAGATGCCCCCGATAATTTCAACTAAGGTAAAAGCGAAATTTAAAAAAAATGCCGCTCTGAGATCGCTTTTGCTATCTTGAGTATGCACATTAATCGCCGGATTCGTATTTAAAAGACAGACTTACTTTGGCGCGGTAAGCGACAACTTTCCCGTTCTCAACTTTCAAGTCCAGTTTAGTAATTTCTGCGATTCTTAGGTTCTTAAGGCTTTCACCAGCAGTCTCAACAGCATGTTTCGCCGCTGCCTCCCAGGAAGCATCACTTGTTCCTACTAATTCAACCACCTTGTAAACGCTGTCAGCCATAGCTTTCCTCCTTAATTTAGAATGGTTTTGAAATACTTTAATTCACATCTTTGGGTGTTCGACCAAAGCCTCTTTATTCAAATATATTAGTCTATTTTGTCTGTGGTCACCTCCTTTCATATCCAAATCAATATTGGTACATTCCCTTGTTTCTAAACACTTTGCCATCCCGTAAGGTACTCTGTTTGTTAAATAGCTGCTTCTTTTGGTTTAGAAACACTATTTGATTTCTGCAATAACTACCAGTATTATGGTTGCGTTTTTGGGTAATTTTGAATAGCTAAATACAGTTCTTGCATGCCCTGATTTTTCGCCTAAGACTTTTTTGAGCAAATCAGAGGCTCCGTCCAAGACTTTTGGCTGATCAATAAAATCAGGTGAACTACTAACATGGCCATCAACTCTAACTATTTTTACTAGGCGATCAAACGTACCCAGTTTCTTTTTAATTTGTGCTAAAACATTTACCGCAGCTAATTCTGCCGCCTGATAGCCTTCTGATAAAGTTAGATCTGACCCAACCTGCCCCTGATAAATTAATTTCCCATCTGAAACAGGTAGTTGCCCGGAGATGTAAATCATGTTTCCACTAATCACTGCGGCTTCATAGTTGCCGATTGGCTCTGGAGGACTATCGAGTGTAAATCCCAATTCAGCTAATTTTTGTTCTATCATTTTATCTCCTTAAGAATAAACTGGAGAGCAATGAAAATTGCTCTCCAGTGCCTTAGGTTCGCGCCGTCCTCACGCCCGCCACCTTGAGGCTCAACGTGAGCGAGAGCCCATATGCAATGTGTACGACCAAGGTCGAGAGCATCATCCAGCCCGGAGCCGGAGTGTTCGTGAAAAACAAACCCACACCAAATGCGAGTGGGGCCACGATCACCCAGGCGGCGAGCTGCGTGATAAGGGCATAGATCAGACCCTGCACGATCCAATTCCCGGGAACGCGCTTCTGGAGAAACGCCACCCAGATTAGAGCGAGTATCACGCCATTGGCGAAGTGCGCCAGGTTCCCCGCCACGAGTGTATAGGGTGCATCGGGATGGGCCGCCGTCATGCTGCCCGTATTCATCGCGCCGATGTCGATTGCGGCGAGCCCCAGTCCGCTCTGCCAAAATCCGGTCATGGTCATCACGTAATTGGCGATCAGACCCGCGACTACCGTCTTCCAGAACTGCTCTCCTGAGATTTCGCTGAGAGTGTGCGTCATTTTGAAATCACCTCCTTTTTATTCTTGACGTTCTTACGTTACTTTTGATAGATCCCAATCAAAACACTTTTAATTGATTATGTTAGTCTTGCGCTGACATCAATTTTTGTAGGGGCGATACGCACCTACTCACTCTGGATTCCTGACCTCTAGGCTTCCCAGGGTATCAGGACCATACTACCAGTCACCTTGTTCGTCGAGACCAACCTGTGTGCCTCCGCAGCCTCGCTCAGCGGCAGCGCCCGGTCTAGAGATGGCTTGATCTTGCCGTCGCGAACAAAGTCAAGGCCGGTGCGAAGCTCGCGGATGTCAGCAGCGAGTGCGCCACGGATTTGCTTCTGACCGAAGAAGAAGTTGCGGATATTGAACGTCACCTCGAGGCCGGCTACAAATCCGACCGCCACGAGGATGCCCTGGCCGCGCAGGGCGTCGATGCCCTGGGCTACGTACTCGCCGCCGAGATTGTCGACGACCACATCCACGCCGCGGCCGCCGGTCCAGTCTTGCACACGCTTGACGAGGTCCTCCTCGCGGGTGTTGATGACGAGGTCGGCACCCAGCTCTCGAACGGTCTCTCCCTTGGCCGCGCTGCGCACGGTCGTGGCCACGTCAGCGCCCAAGGCCTTGGCCAGCTGGATCATGAACGTGCCGACGCCGGAGCTGCCACCGGTGATCAGGATCTTGTCGCCAGC
Organism: candidate division KSB1 bacterium; assembly: GCA_022562085.1. Lineage (NCBI taxonomy): Bacteria > Pseudomonadati > Candidatus Zhuqueibacterota bacterium. Next base: position 5,802 of record JADFPY010000142.1, read on the forward strand.
GCTGACCTCACCGAGGGACTTCACGGCGCGCACGGCGGTGGCGGCCCCCATTGGCAGCGTGGCGACCTCCGCAGGCGAGAGGCCGGTGTCGTCCTTGAGCACCCAGCGGGCCGGGATCTCAAGGTACTGCGCATAGGCGCCTGGTCTGTGAAGCCCGATGACGCCGTAACTTGGCGCCGCGCTGCCGGGGTGGATGTCCGCATCTTTCTCGTCGAATGGGTAGCCGGTGATGGGCACGACCCGCTCGCCGATTTCGAACCCGGTGACCCCTTCACCGAGTTCAGCTACCTCGCCAGCGGCATCAGCACCAAGGATGTGCGGGAAGGGCAGCTCTGGAACGACGGACCCTTCGCGGATGTAATGGTCAAAGCGGTTGACACCAGCGGCGAGTACCTTGATTAGAATGTGCCCTGGCTTGGGCTTTGGCGTCTCGATATCTTCGTACTTAAGCACGTCGATATCACCAAATTCATGGATAACTGCTGCTTTCATTTTATACCTCCTTATTTTGAATAGAAAATAGAAGTAACGGTGTTGTTAATTAACTAACATTCAAACTTCCATAAGATATTGTTTTAACAATAAATTACGTGTCATTCTGAGCACAAAGCCTACGGTTCTTATTTTCTGCAACTCATTGAATGCTGTGCCGTTTCATGTTGACCTGAAACCTTTATCGGGTAAACATTGCCCAATAGAAAACTTCTACATGAGTCTTGCCAACAATATCAAATTCTTCTTCTCTACCTTTTCGATATTTTTTGGCCAACAATTTATGCGCAAATTCGATTACTTCAACTTTGTAACCATTGAACCATACATAAGGTGAGTCGCCTCTAATATGGTCTGAAAAGTTTAATTCTGAAAAACCCCTGCCCAAATATTCCCGGATGTCAGCAATATAGTCTTGGATGAATTTAACATCTTCTTTATAACCCAAGTTGTTATGCCCAGTAACCATAACATCCCAGTCCATGCTCATCAAAGTTTCTAGATCGTTCTGAAATATTATCGGGTCCTGAGCGAGAGAAAAATTTCTGAACTCCAATTGATCAGGATGGACCATGTCAACAGCGTGTAATATTTTACGGTTTCCATCTTTAATCAAAAATACGGTATTGTCTGGTGTATGCCCAACAAGGGTTTTATATACCTCGAGATAGTGCCCCTCAAAATGTATTCCTTCTGAAATAATTTTTGTTGGTGCTGGCATGCCCATTTTATGAGCAATGAACTCATCTCTAACTTCTTCGGTCGCATATAGATCGATATCGTTGTTCCCCAGTTCTTTCAAAATGGCTCCAGCATCGCCGACGTGATCCGAGTGCGCATGGGAGTAAACAATAGCGCTAAGCGGCTTATTCGTTATCGCCTTGATCGCCGCAAGAATTCGTTTACCTCTCGCTATAGGAGCATCAATAAGCAGGACACTTTCTTTACCTACAACCACGGTGACATTGTAATACGAGACTGAAACCCAATAAACGTTTTCACTTAATCGTTGAATTTGAAAAGGTTTTTGGAAACGTTCGAGGTGCCCTCCTTCAACCTTCTGCAAGTTAACCGCTGCTACTGTAAGCGAAGCGGGTTTATAGATAAATTCCTGGCTGTTGACATTAGCCGCTAAGGACAGAACAAATGCTGTCAGTAACAATTTGCCTTTAATAATCGTTTTCATTTTTTTCTCCTGTTAATTCAGATCGTAGTGTCAAAAGTTAACACTACAATTATTTTCAATTAACTATTTTATAGTGACTTAGAACGATATTGACTTTTCTCCCCTTGTTTAATAGATTATTTTAGTCTGTTAAAGAAGGAGGGAAAACCCTTGCATAATATAGAGCGTTCAATCGTTTGGATTTGTAGACATTTCAACCATGAGCAAATTCTTCATCTAATCTCTGAACTTGTTAATATTCTGGAGAATAAGAATCCGGAGTTCCAACCTAAGGATGACTTCAAAGAACAACATCCGAACTACCGGGAATTTAGCACTAATCCTTTAGCGCCACTCGATTCCGCAGAAATTATCAAACCCAAAAAAACTTAAACTATAAAGAACTCCTTGCAGAATATGAGTCCAAATATGGCAAATCACTTAAACCAGTCAAAGTAAGAAGTCCTGAAAACTGCGTCCCCGAAACAACGAGGTGCCAACATTGTGATGCGCCCCATATTTACATCTATTTTAACGACGGCAAGAAACGCTCTCAGTTAAAATGCAAAGTCTGTGGCAATGTTTTCGGGCTTCATATCCGCTTTCGCAAACCCAATAAATACTTCTGCCCGTATTGTTTCAACGCACTTTATAAATGGAAAGAGCGTGAAGAAGTTACTATCTATAAATGTCACAACCATAAATGTCCACATCGTCAGGCAAAGCTCTCTGGTCTCAATACCTCTGAGAAAAAAGTACGGCAAGAGCGCTTGTCACAGTTTAAAATAAATTATCAGTACCGTGACTATCATTTCCAGCCTGGCGAGCTAAAAGTAGCCGAACCGGACAAACCCACTGTTGCTCTGCACCGTATCCACAATGATATCAATATCTTTGCCCTGATTTTGACTCTGCATGTCTCTTACGCCATCACAGCCCGAAAAACAGCCCATATGCTCAAGAATATCTGGGATATAGGCGTTTCATACCAGACCGTTTTGAATTATGTGCAAACCGCAGCTTACCATTGCCATAAGTTCAACCTCAAGCACAAAGGCTCTATTGATGACGTAAATGCCGGAGATGAAACCTATGTCAAAGTCAAAGGCGTCTGGCACTATGTCTGGCTGTTTATCTGCTCGACTTCAAAGAAAATCACCGCTTACCATTTTAGCGATAACCGTGGCGCAAAAGCTGCCATCACCGCAATGCTTGAGGCCGTGAGGACCGCAGACAAAAAACAAGATATCACTTTAGTCACCGACGGTAATCCATCCTACCAGGCAGGTCTGCATTTTATCAACGCAAACAATAAGCAACTCAACTTAAGTCTGAAGACCGTGGTTGGTCTGCAAAACCTGGATAAGGAGTCTGAAGAATACAGACCATACAAACAAATCATCGAACGACTCAACCGTACATTTAAATATCATCTACAGGCCCAAAATGGTTTCGGAAGCATCAATGGAGCTGTGGCCAAATTAGTCCTCTTTGTTACCCATTACAATTTCCTCAGACCACACAAGAGTCTGGGATATGAAACACCCGTGAAGTTACCTGAGCTGTCGGGTTTCGATAGAATTCAGAATAAATGGGTGAAAATCATTGCTCTCGCGGTTTAGGCCGTCGTTTTTCAAAGAACATTCTAACTTGCTTTACTTTTTCGTTCTACTATATTCTATTTGATCGGTGAAACGGAAACAGGCTCTGCTGAGGAGCAACCTGCCAGGGATAGCCGATCCAACGAAGATAGACGGGAGTATCAAAAAAACAGATACTCCCGTTTTTATTGCTATCTTTGTTGTTATCCCTAAATAAAACCTTCACAAATTATAGCCATTACAAATTTTCATTTTTTCATTGAACTTTTGACACTACCGTGTAAAAACCTTCCGTCGTGAAGTAATAAAATACCAGGCTTTCTTTTTTCCGATCCCAGACGACCAAGGTCTCACCGCCGTAAGCCCCTTCATTCACAGAGTGCAGGATACGGACGGCCTGGCCGTTTAAAGCACTTTCCCAGCGTGAAACATCTTCGAACGGTTTATCGGGATCCGCGTTGGGTGATTTCCCTCGCCAGGTTTTTCCGATAAAGGGTGATAACGGCTTGAGATGTTCATTTAATCCAGAGTTATTATTTTGTTTGTCTTCAGAGCTGCGAAGAGCGAAAGACATTGAGATTAGCACTGATAGTGTCAAAGAAATTGCTAAAATGAGTTTAGCTTTTTTCATTTCGTTACCTCCGTTTTTTTAGATTATTTTTTATGAAAAGTGTAATGTTAAACTGCTTTGCTGCTTTGACCGAACTTTTGGATCGCAAATCCGATAATTAAGCCAACGATTCCGCCCGGCAGCATAATTTCAGCAAAATAGTACTTGCCGTTTTCATCTGGCGCGAGTGCAATCAGAAAGGCAAAAAGTAATCCAATGAAACCTCCGAAAAGAATTATAGTGCCAAGAGAGTCAACTTTGCGGGCAAAAAAACCGATGATGAATCCGCCGATTAAACCCTTTAACGATGAAAAGAAAAGGATTCCAGGCAGCTGCGAGGCGATGACTTCCGGATAAAAAAGCGAAGTGAGTCCATCAAAGACTCCAAGTATTGCTCCCAAGATAAGTCCAAATATAGGTTTCGACATATCCCCTCCGTTTAAATATTCGTTAGATTTTTGAGTCGGCTACTTTTGGTTTTGCGCCAAACTTTTGTACGCCATAGCCTATGACTCCTCCAGTAATTATTCCGGGAAGCATGATTTCTAGCCAATAGTGTTGACCTTCTCCAAGGTATTGGCCGAGTGCGGTTAGAAAAGCAAAAAAAAGCGCGACAATCAGACCGAAAACAACAGCTTTGGAAATCGAGTTCACTTTTCGGGCGTACAATCCAATGATGAGGCCAACGATAATTCCTTTCAAGGATGACCAGGATGCAA
>JADFPY010000143.1 GCA_022562085.1 candidate division KSB1 bacterium
ACATTATTCAGCTGTTCAGCTTTGCCACGGGTGAGATAAAGACTTTTTTAGAGCTGGAGGACTCAACATCAATATTTGGTATGGGTCTTTCTATTTCTCCGGATTCCCGAGCAATTCTACTCACAACCGTTGATCGTTATGAAAGCGACCTTTATTTGATTGAGAATTTTCGGTGAGTTATTCGAATTAAAGGTTCAACATGATTGGAAGACGATTCTGCATTACACCCGTGAGATAAAAACTTTAGGCATGAAGCTCAAATGCGACGTTGCCACTAAATTGCCGCACTTAAATTAAGATGCTAAACTTGATGGAGTTACAGGCAAATGGATGAAAAAAAATCAAAGAAAAGCATTGACCGGCGGAGCTTTCTGCGCACCACCGCTGCCGCGGGAGCAGGACTGCTTATTGCGCCCGTGGTGCTGGGACAGAAAAGAAGCAAAATTTCAAACGACTTGAATATTGGAATAATAGGAGTTGGCGCTCAGGGACAGGTTTTGTTGAATGCCGGCCTTAAAATGCCGAATGTCCGCTTTAAGGCAGTTTGTGACATTTGGAAAGATTACAATCTGAAACGAGCCGTCGGATTGCTGGGAAAGTATGGTCATGATCCTAGCGCTTATGAAGATTATCGGGAAATGCTCGCGCAGGAGAAGGATCTTGACGGCGTTATCATTGCCACCCCGGACTTTTGGCACGCGCAGCATACGGTCGATTGTCTAAGAGCCGGATTGCATGTTTATTGTGAAAAGGAAATGTCTAACACGCTGGAAGGGGCTCGGAGGATAGTGCGTGCTGCCAGAGAGACCGGCAAGCTTCTGCAGATCGGCCATCAGCGCCGCAGCAATCCCCGCTACCTGCACTGCTACAACAAACTGATTAAGGAGGCCAAAATTCTTGGCCGCATCACCACTATCAATGGCCAGTGGAACCGCGCCGTGCAGCCGGACCTCGGCTGGCCAAAAAAATATGCGATCACCCCGGCCACGTTACAAAAGTATGGATTCAATTCCATGCATCAATATCGCAATTGGCGCTGGTATCGTAACCTGGGCGGAGGTCCCATTGTTGACTTAGGCTCGCATCAAATAGATATTTTCAATTGGTTCCTGCAGGCCCAGCCAAAATCCGTCATGGCCAGCGGCGGCACGGACTACTACGATAAAAAAACCCACGAATGGTATGACACCGTTTTAGCCATTTATGAATATGAAACCGCACAGGGGAAAGTCAGGGCTTTTTATCAGACAATTACCACCAACAGCAGCGAAGGTTATTTTGAGAATTTTCTTGGCGACCAGGCCACTCTTCATATTTCGGAGTCTGCCGGCAGGGGCGGCATTTATCGTGAACCGGCCGCGCCGGAATGGAGCAAATGGGTGGATATGGGTTACTTGGCTGCACCGGAAGTAGAGAATACACAGGAGACCGGCGCGGTGTTGGACGTCCGTGAGACGGTGGTACCGCCCCAACATCGGTTGCCAATTGTGTTCAATGATCCTTACCATAAGCCGCATCTGGAAAATTTTTTCGATGCAATTCGAGGCGAGGCCAAGCTCAACTGTCCCGAGGATATCGGTTATGAAACGGCGGTAACAGTCTTAAAAGTCAATGAGGCTGTGAAAACCGGTAGAAAACTAAAATTTAAACCAGGAGAGTTCAGAATTTAATGACAACTACCAGACTTGTTGTCCTGATGTTCATCTCGACGAGCATTTACACGATTCAAGTTCCTGCTCAAGAGACTAAACTCGGCGATGTCAGCGATGGCAATCGTTCGATTCCCGTTCATCTCATAAACTTGTATGATGAAGAGGGTTCTTTAATCAGGCCTGGGGATGAACCCATGCTGCCCTTTTCCACCAAGCAGACCTGTCTTCCCTGTCATAATTACGCGAAGATTAGCTCGGGTTGGCATTTTAACGCTGCTGATCCAAATGCTCATCCCGGTCGTCGTGGACAACCCTGGATTCTTGCGGATCGAACCACGGCTACGCAACTGCCCCTGTCTTATCGGAATTGGACCGGAGCTTATCAACCCGATGATTTGGGAATCACCCCCTTGCAGTTTATCCAACGGTTTGGCCGACACATGCCGGGAGGCAGTATTGGCGATGATGAAGATAGGCAGGCCCCGGAAAATGTTATGCGCTGGTGGGTCTCCGGCAAGCTTGAAGTCAACTGTTTGAGTTGCCATGATGCCGAACAGGGCCACGATCAGGCTGAATTCGACACCCAAATTAGGAAACAGAACTTTCGCTGGTCTGCCAGCGCCACCAGCGGTTTCGCTACAGTTCGCGGTTCGGCGAAAGACATGCCGGATAATTACAGCATCTACGGTTCATTGCTGGATGACGGCAGAAAAATCCCCCCGTCCGTAGCGTATGACAAAACTAGATTGAATACACAAGGGAAGGTTTTGTTCAATATTGTGCGCCAGGTTCCCAATGAGCGGTGTTACTTTTGTCATTCGACCAAAGTTATCACTGACGAGTCGGAACGGTGGGAATTCGACGAAGATGTTCATCTTGTTGCGGGCATGAAATGCGTGGACTGTCATCGTAACGGTCTCGATCATGACATGGTTCGAGGCTATCAAGGTGAGGCTGAGGAATATGACAAACCGGGCGCCGCAACCCTAACTTGTAAAGGCTGTCACCTGGGAGAGGATTTATCGGAGAGTCCGAGCGCGGGTCGTTTGGGCGCACGCATACCGAAACATGTGGGGATTCCGCCCCTTCATTTTCGTAAATTGACCTGTACTTCCTGTCACTCGGGTCCCTGGCCGGAAGAAAATGCATACAACATTAAGACTTCAAGGGCACACGCGCTTGGAACGCATCGCGTCAATAGGTCTGACGAGGCGCTGCCTCATATTGTAGCCCCGATTTTCGTTGAACAGGAAGATGGAAAAGTTGCGCCGCACAAAATGTTCTGGCCGGCCTTCTGGGCGCAGGTGGAAGGAGCCACTATCAAGCCACTCGACCCTGAAATAGTGAGGCCTGTTGCCGCTAACTTTGTTGAAAGAGACACTCTGGGTACTGGCGATTGGCCCGATTTAACCGAGCAGAAGATTGTTGAGATTATGCGAGGGCTTGTTGAAGGCGATTCCACTCTGACGCCCGCTTATATCGCTGGCGGTAAATTGTACTCAATGACAGAGTCGGGCGAGTTGAGCGCGGAAGACCATCCGGTTGCCGAACCTTACTCTTGGGCTTTTGCGCATGACGTCCGACCGGCAACGCAGTCGTTGGGTATTCGCAGCTGCGGAGATTGTCATGCCAGCGACTCCCCGTTTTATTTTGCCAAAATCGGAATCGATACGCCGGTCGCATCCCAAAACGGGACTGCAAAAAGAATGGTGGATTTTCAAGACATCAGCAGTTTTTATGCTCGACTCTTCGGGCTATCTTTTTTATTTCGACCGGCGCTGAAAATCATAGTTTTGGCCGCAAGCGCGGTGCTAATTATGATTTTATTAATTTATTTGCTCAGAGGGTTTTCGTTGTTCCTGCAGTCGAATCGTGATTAAGTTAGAGAGTTCTGGTATTGAATATGTTTCGTGTGATTTCAACTATTGGCTTTTTGGGTGTCATTGCTGCGATTATCTATCTAAATAGGTCCGGAGGTTTAACTGGCCCGTTTGTAGAAATCCGGAGAATTCGGTTTGGAGATTTGCGTCGGGATTCAAAAAGGTTGGTTTATGTTCTTGGTATTGCAAGTTTCATCATTTTAACTCTGACCGGGTTCCTCCCTATATTGTTTACGGGCAACTCTCTCACCGGGGTCGCTTTGTTGCTCCATGTCGTTGTGGCGCCCGTGTTTGCCGTCTGTATAGCGATTGTGGGGATCATATGGGCAGACGCGCATCGATTCGTACCGGGAGAATTGCGGAACCGGTTCGGTTTAGTTACCGAAAAAAACAATGGTAAAAGTTCGAAGAAACAAGTTAATTCGGTTGGGCAGAAAATAACTTTCTGGCTTGTCTTGTTGCTTTCCTTACCAGTTATGGTTTCGATGATTCTAAGCATGTACCCGCTTTTTGGTACCCACGGACAAGAAGTTCTTCTCAATCTGCACGGTTACAGCGCCTTGTTCCTGGTGATCGCCTGCGTTGCAAGCTTTTGTTTTGGAATAGGTGTGAAACCGGTACTGAAAAACCAAAAAATGGAGGATAAAAATAAATGAGAAAAGGGATAGGATTCCTTTGTTTATTTTTGCTCTTTGTCAATTGTAGTTCAAGAACACTCGAAATGAAAGGTAGCAATACCGGAGTAAATAAAAGCGCCGTTTTGGGCCGCTGGGATGTAACGGTCTATGATATTCAGGGGGTTTATCCTTCCTGGTTTGAAGTCGTAGAGAAAGATAGAGAATTGAGCGGCCAATTTGTTGGCCGCTACGGCAGCGCCCGTCCAATTCGCTATATCCATTTTGATGGTGATCAACTTTATCTGTCATTGCCGCGGCAGTACGAAAGACCCCTTGAAGATTTGCTCTTTGTCGGCAAAGTGCAAGATGGCAGAATTTCAGGCCAGACCAAGAGTGAGTCAGGAAAGACCATTCGTTTTCATGCAGAACGCGCCCCGGCGCTGGAATTCTCTGGCAAGCCGGAATGGGGGGAGACAATCGAACTCATTCGAAACGACCTTTCAAATTGGATGCCGCGCAATCCAAACCACGAAAACAAATGGCAGGTTGAAAATGAAATGTTAATCAATACTCAGCGAGGGGTGGATCTGGTCACCCGGCAAAAGTTCACCGATTTCAAACTGCACCTGGAGTATCATTTCCCGGAAGGCAGCAATAGCGGCATCTATTTGCGCGGCCGGTATGAGGTTCAAATTGAGGATAACTATGGTAAAGCGCCAGGTAGTTTAAGAGCAGGAGGCGTGTACGGTTTCGTTACGCCGAATAAAATGGCGATAAAACCGGCCGGCGAATGGAATACCTGCGACATCACTTTTCTGGGCCGGAAAGTAACAGTTGTACTTAATGATGAGTTGATCATCGATAACGTCGAGATTCCCGGCATCACAGGTGGCGCGCTGGACAGTCGGGAGGCAGAGCCGGGTCCCTTCATGCTGCAGGGAGACCATGGCCCGATTCGCTTTAGGAATATTTTGTTAACGCCGGTAAAGTGATACCTGAATGAACGAGTTTAAGCAGGAGATAGAATGTTGAACAAAAATTGTATGGTAAATGTCGTGCCGTTAGTACTCTATTTTGTGTTTGGCTTAGGGTGCTCGGAAAAAACTTCACAAGATACGACTGTAAAGCGGCCTGAAAAAAAAGTAGTTGAGGAAGCGAAAACAGATCAAGCAGAAGACCCAAAAGTAAATGAAGATGCCGCGTTGGTCAAAATGGTCGAAGCCGATGTGACCGAACCTACGAACAAGGAGCCAGAGAAAGAGATGGTTTCCAGGCCGGCGAAAACTGCAATGCCGACTCAATCCGAGCCAAGCTCCGGCGGGATGGCGCTTTTGGATATTAAGCTTCCCAAACCCATGTTTGTAGGTACGCCTCAGAATTTCCGCGTTGCTAAATTACAGAAGCCTTTGGGCAAGCCGCGCCCACCCTTTCTGGCGCCAGCCGGCACAAAAAATATCGCTTTTGGGAAACCCATCGCCAGCACTGATGATGCACCCATCATCGGTGAAATTGTCATGATTACAGATGGCGATCGAGAGGCCGCTGACGGCAGTTATGTTGAGCTTGGACCATTTTTGCAGCACGTCACCATTGATCTTGGGGCCAAACACGATATTTATGCTATCTTGTTTTGGCATTTTCATAAGCAGGCCCGAGTCTACTTTGATGTGATCGTACAGGTCGCCGATGATTCCGAATTCACTGCAAACGTTCACACTATTTTTAATAGTGATCATGATAACTCCACCGGCTTGGGCGCCGGCGAAGATCTGCACTACGTTGAAACCTCCGAAGGCAGACTTGTGGACGCCAAAGGTGTGCAGGCGCGCTACGTCCGCCTTTACAGCAACGGCAACACTAACAACGATTTAAATCATTACATCGAAGTTGAAGTGTATGGCAAACTGGTAGCCGCAATGTGAGACCGTCTGCGAAAAACCTCCTTTGGATTTTGACCGCAATAATGGCAGCACTTGCGCTTCGTTTGCCGCAGTTGCAGCAGCGTCCCATGCACACCGACGAGGCGGTCCATGCCGTCAAATTCGGCTCGCTGTTAGAGCAAGGATATTATCGATATGACAGTCACGAGTTTCACGGCCCTACACTCAATTATTTGACGCTGGTTCCGGCCTGGCTTAGTTCGGCCCAAAAAATCACCAAAATCAACGAAACTCATTTGCGTATGGTGCCCGTTTTTTTTGGGGTGCTACTGGTGGCGCTGCTCCTGTTCCTGACAAATGGCCTCGGATGGCCTGCTGCGCTATTTGCCGCTGCGTTAACCGCTGTCTCCCCCGCGATGGTTTTCTACAGCCGTTACTACATTCAAGAAATGCTCATGGTCTGCTTCACTTTTGGGGCCATCATATCCTGTTACCGATATACCGTGAATAAAAACATCGTTTGGGCTGCCCTCAGCGGAGTATTCCTGGGACTCATGCATGCGACCAAAGAAACATGCGTCATTGCCTACGGGGCTATGTTCACGGCAATTGTATTCACACTTTTGCTCAAACGAAGAGAGAAAGTTCAACGATTCAATCTTAAACTATCGCATGTCATCACAGTTTGTTTAACTGCTATTGCCGTCTCCGCTTTGTTTTATTCCTCGTTTTTTAGCAACTGGCGAGGGATACTGGATTCTATCGTTGCTTACAAAACCTATTTTAGCCGGGCCGGACAAGATACTCTACACATTCATCCCTGGTACTATTATCTCAAAATGCTGCTCTTCTCAAAGTATGCTACCGGTCCGGTCTGGACCGAGGCTTTCATTATTAGTTTGGCCGGTGTGGGAATTCTAACGGCGTTCAAATGGCACAATCGATTTAAATTTGACGCCAATCTGATTCGATTTTTAGCTTTTTATACAATTTTCATGACGATCGCCTATTCAATGATTCCTTACAAAACGCCCTGGAATTTAATAGAATTTTTGCACGGAATGATTTTAATGGCTGGCGTTGGCGCTGCGGCAATCATAAAACAGGCGAAAAATAAACACCGTCTTGTCAAAATACTTTTTGGTGGGATTTTGTTTGTCGGGGTAGGACATCTTGGTACACAAGCTTACTTTTCAAATTACAAATATTATGAGGACTCCACCAATCCGTATGTTTACGCACATCCGGTTTCTGATATTTACCAGGTTGCCTCGCGGGTAGAAGAGCTTACCGCAGTCCACCCTGACGGGCAAAATATGTATATCGAAGTTATTTTTCCAGGTGATGATTATTGGCCGCTTCCCTGGTACTTGCGGGCTTTTCCTAATGTGGGCTGGTGGAATAAAGTTGATCAAACAACACCGGCTGCGCCTGTCATCATTGCTTCTCCAAGTGTCGAGAAAGACTTGATGCGAAAGCTGTATGAATATCCGCCGCCTGGTGCAAGAAATCTGTACGTGCCGCTTTTTGACTCGTATGTAGCGTTGCGTCCGAAAGTAGAAATACGAGGTTATGTCAGACAAGACTGGTGGGATGCGTTCGTAAATAAGAGTAGCGACAAGCGATAAGCGATTTTTGTTGAACGCAATTCGCTTATCGCTCTTCGTTCCTCGTTCGAAAAGAAAAGATGACTCAATCAACGCAATATATTGGCCTGGCTAACACTACTGATGCGGCCATCGATTTACATCGCTTTTCTCATAAAGCCATGGCCACCATTTATGAGATCTTTATCGTGCAAGAAGATGCTAGCTATGCGCAACAGGCGGCTTACGAAGCTTTTTTTGAGTTGGACAAACTTGAACAAGAGCTCAGCCGGTTCATCGAAAATAGTGACATCTCTCGAATTAACAATCTTCCGGAAAATCAGTCTGTGCGGATTGGGTTAGCAGCTTTCGAATGTTTAGAGTGCAGCGCCCAAATTTACAAAGAAACAGATGGCGCCTTTGATATAACTATGGGGCCGCTTCTAAAGTGTTGGCTTGACAAGGATAAAACCGTGCGCATCCCGTCTGAAAAAGAACTGGAATTTGCTCGTCAACACACCGGTCTCAACCTTTTACAGCTTGATGAAAACGAGCATACTGTCACAGTTCATGCAAGCCCGTTGCACGTCGATCTTGGTGGTATCGGTAAAGGATATGCAGTAGACAAATTAGTCGAATTGCTGCGCGACTGGGAGATTGATTCGGCGCTAATTCATGGCGGCGCCAGCTCGGTATTTGCGCTGGGGGCGCCTCCCGGAACAAAAGGCTGGCCGCTCACTTTGAGCAGGCCGCTAAACCCAAAACAAACCTTAATGCGTCTGAATTTGCGCGATCAGGCCTTGAGTGGCTCAGGATTGCAAAAAGGTCAGCATATTATAGATCCTCGGTCAGCCCGGCCTGTTCAAGGAAATCGTGCTGCCTGGGCCTGGGCCGCTAACGCCGCAACCAGCGATGCTCTTTCAACCGCTTTTATGATTATGAGTCCTGATGAAGTCGAAAAATATTGCTCGCGAAATCAGGATGTTTTAGCCATGATATTAACCGAGGAAGATGGCGGGGAGGAGGCCGGGATTCAACATTTCGGGTCGTGGGATAAATTCTCTGTCACAATTTAGAAATAGCTCGCTTAATCATTATAAGTTCATTATACATTTGTTTAAGGCTTAGATTTCGAAGCAAGCGACTATCGCGGTCGGCCGTCCACTCGACAGGAAATTCTTTAATACGAAATTTCTGCTTCCGAGCTCGCAGGATGATTTCGATATCAAACATGAAACCATCTGTTATACAGTCGTTATACAATTTTCTCGCTAAATCGCCGCGGTAGATTTTAAAACCGCATTGGGTATCTGTAAATTCAGACGGAATTTTCATAATGGCGATAATGAACCAGCGGAAAATCGTCGAGTAAATTCTCCTGTACCATGCTTGCGGCATATAAATCTTGCTTTCCCGGAGTTTTCTTGATCCATGCGCAATATCGCAGGCTCCGTTTTTTATCAGATTCAGCCCAGTCAGAACGTTTTGGTAGGGAACACAATTGCCGCTGTCTGCAAACATTACATGTTTCCCACGGCATGCCTTTATGCCGGTTCGGATGGCAAATCCTTTACCCCGGTGATCGTTACGAAGTACCCTCAAGTCAATTTCTGTGGGAACTTCGACGGTCTCAGCAACTTGGCTGGTATTGTCACTGCTGCCATCATCAACAATAATAATTTCGCCTTTTAAACGATTGCTCATTAGAAATGCCGACGCCGCTTCAATATCGCGGGTAATTTTCTTGCTTTCCTCAAATACAGGAATAATAATAGAGAGATTCATTTAGGTAAAATGCCAATGATGAACAATAAAATCAAGGTATTCCAAAAGGCGATTCATTCTGCAAGTGAAATATTAAGAGATGGTAACTAATTGCTTGCTTTTAGCAATGCATACTATATATTTATATGTCTTTAAGCATCCCTAAAGCACTCTATAAAATAGACACTCTTTTTCGAGTTATCCTGCTATGAAGCGCCGTGATTTTGAACGGCGGGACAATATTCGGCAGTTCTTGGTAACGTCGTGCATTGAACAACAAAGCACTCATAGCATAACTGAATCAAAGCGAGGGAGATTATGGAACGTAGAGATTTTTTGAGATTTTCTGCAGGTATGGCTATAGGTGGTTTTTCATTTGTTGAACTTGCCTTTGGCAAAACAGAGTCTTCCCAAACAGCCTCCATCAGCCCGGAGAGCAAAAAACTTGGGAATATAGGCTTACAACTTTACACGGTTCGCAGCCTCATGAAAGACGACTTCGAAGGAACGATTGCCAAAGTCTCACAACTTGGCTACACAGAGGTGGAATTTGCCGGCTATTACGACCGTAAACCGTCGGACGTGCGGAAACTGCTGGACGAACTTGAACTCTCTGCACCGGCCACTCACATTGGACTTAAAATGCTGCAAGAAAATTTGGATGAGGTCATCGAAACCTCAGCCACTATTGGTCACAAGTTCATTGTCTGTCCCTGGCTTTCGAAAAATCAACGCACCCTTGAGAATTACAAAGCCCTTCCTGAGTTTTTTAATAGTGTTGGCGAAGCGTGCAAAAAGGCCGGTATGCGGTTTGCCTACCACAACCATGCGTTTGAGTTTGAGACAATAGACGGACAGGTTCCGTACGATATTCTGTTGAGCGAAACAGACCCTGATCTGATGGATATGGAAATCGATTTGTTCTGGATTCGCAATGCGGGTAAGAATCCGCTGG
>JADFPY010000144.1 GCA_022562085.1 candidate division KSB1 bacterium
CCTTCCGCTTCGCCAAGCAGCTACGCCAGTTCGTCAGGGGTGGGTCTTACAGCAACTTGAGCCGGGCGACCCTTCCGCTCCAGATGAAGCACGAGTACATCGACTACAAGATCTTCCGGGCGATCGACAGCTATCGTCCGAGCGCCCCATTCCGGGGCAGGATCACCATCGTGCGCACCGCGGCCAGCCCGCGCGGCGAGATCGACGTGAACCAGGAGTGGTTCGATCACACGACCGAAGGCGGAGATGTTCACGTCGTGTCGGGGCATCATGGAAACTGGCTCGACGATCACATCGACGAATTTATCGCTGTGCTCAAAACGGCTCTGAATTAGGTGGAAACGTCAATCGAAGGTCCGGGCGAAACGCAAATGAATCCGATCGAATCCAGCCATCGCCCGGGTCAGGCGCAACGTTCCTTTCCGCGGAAAGAAAAGGCGACGCCGCCGAATCCTGGTTTCACCACCCAAATGATCGACAAATATAGAAAGGACCTCCTGTCTCATTTCATATACGAGAGAGTGCGGAACTCGCTTGCCAAAGTCGGCTTGAGAATCTCGCTTTCCATCGTGTTCGAAGAAAGGCCCCTCGGCGGCGCGGCTCCGAGCGCGGCGCTCGCGGACTGTCGCCTCGGCCTCCTGAGCGAGGCGGACATGCCCGAGCTGGCCGCGGTGGAAGGCTATGGCTATTCGAGCGCAGATCTCGTGACTAGGCTGAAAAACCGTTCCCTATGTGTTGCTTTGCGGCACCAGGAAAGGATCGTCGCATTCACCTGGTGCGACACCGAAAATTGCCGCCATAAGATCTTGCCGGTTGAATTATCGGAAAATGAGGCCTTTCTCTACGATGCCTATACGGCGAAAGCGTATCGCGGTAAGAACCTCATTGTGTTGGTCCGGCATCGAGCGTACGAGGAATTGGAAAAGATCGGTCGTTTCAGATTCCTCAGCACCTCCGACTTTTTCAATAGGCCGGCGAACAGATTCAAGAAGAAGCTGCATGCCGTTCCCCTGCAGTTGGTCTTCTACATTTGTCTTTTCAATAAAATCGAAAAAAAATTCGACCTGAAGGAATATAAGCCAAGGTCTTTGAGATAGCCGATAGTGCCAACACGCCGGAGGAGAGCGTGCGGTCATTGGCCGCGGCGTTTCCAGAAGCCGAGACACAATACCTCGCCGGTCTTTTTGAACAGCGAGGAGCTCAGCGGCGTTTGTGGTCATGCATTTTAGAATTTTTGCCGCCGGGATTTCCGCTGCCTGCCAAACTTTCAGATAGTCCAACGCCATTTGTCCGCGGGTCATTCCGGGGAGATCTAAAATGACATCGGTGCCAAACGCCATTTTCACACCTATTTTGTGTGCACGTTTGAGACGATCAATAACCTGATTGGCGGTCTTTTTAGCTTTAGCATCGCTTGATCCCATCGCTTTTAGATGCTCTTCGGGAAAATCAGTTCCAACCAGAAAAATTCCCTTTTCTTTCATGAGCTTGAGCTGTTCATCCGAAAGTTCAAATCCGTGTTCAATGGATTCTGGACCGGCATTGATAACATTGGTAGCAGCTTGACCGCCATAAACGTGAATCGATATGGTCAAACCCGCGTTATGAGTTTCGGTCACTGCGGCTTTAATTTCATCTTCCGTATAAAAGAAAATGCCGTTGTCCGCCACCAGCTTGATGGTGTTTGCCCCGTAATAGATATTGCGTCTCACCGCTTTACGGATTTCGTCCGGGGTGTCGGCGTCGATATATTCATATTGCCAGAATTCGCCTTGCTCAGGAGAAAATCCTGATGATTGGCCGCCAAATGCGGCGATGATTTTCCCACTCGTTATAAGCGTCGGTCCGACAAAGTAGCCGGCTTCGATCGCTTTTCTTACATCGATCATGGCGTAGTTAGCGTCGTTGCCGATGTCTTTCAATGTGGTAAATCCTGCCTCGAGGGCTTCAATGGATTTCCGTACTCCCCGTAGCGCCCGATAAGCCGTGCTTTCTTTGAGGAAGTACATCTCCCAGTCCGAATTCGTTTTCACATAGGGCGGCAAGCCAAAGGTCATATGAACGTGGGCATCCATGAGGCCCGGCAAAACCCAGGAGTCGGAAAGATCGATGACCTCATCGGCTTTAGAAATGTCGATATCGGCGCCAACTGCAGTGATTTTTTTATCCTCAACCAGAATGATTTGATCTTTTGTTGCTTTCCCGCTGGAGGGATCGATTAAGTGGCCGGCTTTAATAGCAACAGTCTGGCCGTGAATGAAAGAACAGATAATTAAAGACATCAATAATATTGTAAGGGTAAAATACTTTTTCATATTCGCTCCTCCTTAGTACAGTTTTATTATAATCAGATTATTTACGAAAATCGGATTGACCTAATCAAAAACACAGTTTCCAGGAATCGGGGTGAATTATAAACAAAAAACAAAATTATTTCAAGGGTGTCAAGGGAAATGAGAAGATCGGCGCTCATAACAGAAGAATCAAAGCAAATCGTCATGTTGTTTTGAACAAAAAATATTGACACCTTGGTTGCATTTTAGTATATTGACGGGTTTCAAATTGAACCTTCTTGATAAAGAACGGAATGTATAAAAAATCAAACAGACTAGTTTTCTGTCTCATTTTAGTGATGTCAAGTTTAGATCTTTGGGCTTTTTCTCCGGAAGATTACTTTACGTCTGCACTTGAAGAAGCAAGCAAAAAAAACTACAGCAAAGCAATTGAACTTTTAAAAGAGCAGATAGCAGACGATTCTTCGTTTGTCGAGGCCTTCATAAGAATTGCCGATTTTTATAACTACAGCAGTTCTCTAAAAAAAGGTGTTGATTACTTTCAAATTCCAATCAAGCAAGGAAGGGGAAACGTAAATGATTATTTAGGATTAGCGCAACTCTACAAGCACGCGAAAGATTGGGAAAAGGCTTTTGAAAATTGTAAAACCGCTCTAGCTAAAGGCTCGACCTCACCCTATCTGGTTGACTTATTTGTAAAATCTGCACTACAGCTAAAAAAAACCAACGAACTTGCAAGAGTCTTGCGGGCAATTCAAAAAGATTCTGCCCAGAAACACCTCTACAATTTAGGATACGCTATCTGGCGCCTTCAAATCAAAAAGCTGAAGAAAGCCCGGGGAACCGTCTTGAGCTATTTGGAAAAGAGAAAAGATTTTTACGGCTACAAGGTTTTAGGGGATATTGAGCAAACGGCCAAGAAATTCCAGGAATCAAATAGGTATTACCGGTTGGCTTTAAAATTAAACAAAGATTTTAAAAAGATATCCAATATCGAAATCTTCAAAAATATGGCAAACAATTTTCAGGAGATTGACAAACCGGACTCCGCAGATTATTACTTTAAGAAGGGTTTAGAACTGGCTCAAAAAACTGCAGCGCGAAAAGAGAAATTAGAGATTAGTCAGGCTGCTGCGTTTTTTTACAAACAACTGAGAATGTATCAGAAAATGGCCAATGCCTGCAATGAAGGTATTGAGATTGCCAGAGAAATAAGTGAGATCGATTACCTGGCACCTCTTTATCACGATCTCGGATTTGCTTATGAAGAAATGACCGACAACGACCGAGCTTTGAAATACTATTCATTGACCCTGAAAGAAGCTGAACGGGCAGAAAATACGAGTCTATCCGCAAAATCTCTTTTTGCTATCGGTCGAATTTATTTGAATTCGACCGACCTGGATCAGGCCATCGAATATCTTAATCAGAGTATGAAAATTGCGAAGAAAGCGCGGCATTCAAATACTCAATATCTCGCTTTGCTGAAAATTGCCGATATTCATAAATCGCAAGGGGAGGTGGCTGACGCAAAAGCAGCGTACCAAAAAGTGCTGCGGTACGCTCAAAGGACCCAGCAACACAGCCTGACAGAAATTTGCTTTGTAAAATTATCAAACCTCTACTTGCAACCGCTAAACACCAAACTGAAGTCAGCGATATTTTACCTCAACATGGCAGATGCTTTGGCACGTCAGACGTTTCAATTGCAGTATGCCGCCAATCACCGCTGGATGCAAGGAAAAATAGCTTTACTGGAAAATGAAATTGAACAGGCCGAGGTCAATTTTCTGGAAGCAATTCAATTGGGAAAGGAAGCCGGGTCCTATATGTCGCTAATAGCCGGACAAGCCGGTTTGATCAGAACCTACTTAGCCGCCGGGATTCCCGAATACGCGAAAGCTTACAGCGACAGCGTTTTAATTTCTCTAAATAAGTTTTATGACTATTGTTTTGAAGAGCACACGTTAGAGTTCTTTGATTTATTAGAAGATGTTTTTATTCCGGCCATCAAAGCTTATGCCAACGTTGGCGATTTGACTAAAATCTACGAGACCTGCGAACAATATAAAGCGATGACACATAATATAGTCTTCTCAAAAAGTAAATATAAAATTAAATCTGACATGGCGGACGCAGTTAAATGGAAGCTTGATCTAAAGAACCAGGAAATTCACCATAAATGGCAGACATTGTGGACAATGCGGTATAAAGACCAGCGGGATAATCTCGACTCCGTCATGAAAATCAAAAGTGAAATCGACAGCTTGCATCAGGAAAAGCAGCAACAACTGGCAAATATTGCGCAGCAATATCCGGAATATGAAATTTTCAACCCCACTGCGGAGACTCTGCCCGAACTTCAAACGAAGCTGCGGCAATTGAATGGGACTTTTGTGCACTATTTTATCGCCGACGAAGCCACATTTATTACGGTGATCACAAAAAATGAAATTTATTGTAAGCGGGTTAATGTGACTGCGAGTTATTTGGAAACGCTCGTAAAGCAAATCAGTCCATTCATAAGTGATAATCCAAACGCTGCGGATTGGGGGATGAACCCGTTTCGCCTGGACTTAGCTGGTCAGGTCTATAAATTAATATTTGAGCCAATCAAAGAGTGGATTCCTCCGCAAAGTACGGTAATAATTTCTCCGCATGGAATCATAAACCGGCTGCCTTTTGGAGCTTTGGTCACCAACCTGGAGGAATTAATAGACAATTATGATTTTAATTACGCTCGATTTTTGATCGAAGATTTTGTGATTTCTTATGCCCCATATGCCAAATTTCTTACTTTACCGAATGCAAGAGATAAAGATGCGCAAGGTACATTGCTTGCATTTGCAAATTCAACGAGGCGGCCGGAATCAGAAAGGGTAACGCTTCGCAATTATTATTCAAACGGCAAAAGCAAATCAATCACGGATGAAAATTATTTAAAAAAGATATCAAGTTCATTTGGAAAAGATACCACTGAACTATATTCAGGTGAAGCAGCAACTAAAGATCGATTTGTAAAAGAAAGTTTGAATTATCAAATTATTCATTTGGCGATTCCGCATATTTTGGATGAGCGCTCGGCACTTTATTCAAAACTTTATTTTTCCGATTCTCCGGGGGGAAACACACTCGAAACGCATGAAATATTTAACCTGAATTTAAATGCAGATTTACTGGTTTTGAGCAATCAAAGTAAATTTAAAATCCTGGATGAGGGGAGTTTAAACGGATTTTTACTTGGAGCTAATCTCGCCCGTGTCCCAACTATCGTGACCAGAATCTGGGAAACCGCAGGCGTCAATAGTCCGGAATTATTTGAAAATTTTTATTTAAATCTAAAATTAGGACTGAGTAAAGCCGAAGCTCTGCAACAAGCTAAAGTTACGTATTTAGAAAAAGTCAGCCGGAATCCTTTGCAATGGGCGCCTTATTTATTACACGGAGACCCCCAACCGATGACCTTCCAATCAAGCTCGAAATATTGGCTGATTTACGTTACTTTATTGGGGATGGCGGTTTTTATAACTTTGGTGGTGTGGCAATTTCTGAAGATTAACAAAGAGCCGACTCAAGAAGTGAAAAGCGCATGAGCCCTTCGACTTGCTCAGGATACACTACGAGCGCTTTTTCGCTTCCCGCTCTTCGTTTTTTCTTCGAACTACTTGCCCGTTTGAATTGTCAACTCATACTTCCTCTTGAATTCTTTAACACTTTCGTAAATTCCTTGAGCTACTTTTTGTTGGAAGGATGAAGACTTTAACCACCTCTCCTCTTTTTTATTCGACATAAACGCTGTCTCGATCAGAACATTCGGCATGGATGCGCCAACCATTACATAAAACCCGGCCTGCTTAACCCCGCGATTCCGAAGTCCGGTGTGTTTAGCAAGAGATTCCTGAATCATGTTCGCGAGGTCCTGGCTTTCCTTATTATACGCATTCTGTGCCATTGTCGCCAGAATGATGTTTTCCTCGCTGAGTCCGGAGTTCTGGGCACCATCATCGTATTTTATAACCTCGTTTTCACGTTGAGCAATCTCGACGGCTTCGTCAGATTTAGCTAATCCCAAAAAATAAGTTGACGCACCTTTGAGTTTTGAATTGCGGTTCCAATTGGCATGTATACTGATAAAAAGCTTCGCCTGCTTCTCATTGGCAAACTGAGTTCTTTCTTTTAAAGAAATATAAGTATCATTTTTTCTGGTCATAAAAACCTGAACCTTTAATTTTTTCTCTAAGAGTTTTTTTAGCTTCTTAGCAATGCCAAGCACTACGTCCTTTTCATAAGAGCCTCTCACGCCAATTGTGCCGGGGTCACGACCGCCGTGACCGGGATCGATTACGATTTTATCGATCAGCCATTTTTCCCGGTCATTCTTCAGTTTCTTGAGAAGGTCGGGACTCACCTTGTCCTTGGGAATCGAAACCAGCAGTTCATTCGAATGGTGAGTCACGTGCAAATCCATGCCCGAAATATCTTTGTTCAATTTAAATGTAATAGTAACCATCTGATCTAATTGCACGGGCACGATTTCCCTCACCAGCCCCTTCTTGAAACTTTTCACGAAAGACTTCTCATTTATCTTGCCGTTCAAGATATCGAGATAAAATGCCCTTTGGCTGTAGCGGGCACTGACGCTCGTTTTACTGAATTCTCTTAAAGTGCTAATCCGAATTAATGTACCGTTCAGTTTTTCCTCGACCTGTACTCCGGTAATGTTTGTGGTTAATGAAAGCTCATCCACCCCATTACCATTCGTTGATTTATCCAGAAGATCCTTAACAATCGGTATAAAGAACTTTACCGGCACGTAAATTTCGCCGTCAGAGTATTTGGTTTCAACAGGCAATTGCCATACCTTGTGACCACCCATAACAAATGGATTAAAAGCTGTAACCGTGATCTTTTCCTCACCGAGGTATAAAATTGCTTTTCGGACTTTATTGCTGTAATAGGTGTGTGTGTTTAAAGACTCAGCAATATCTTGAAGACCCACAAAGTAAAAATCCCTTCCTATCTTACGCGCTTTACGTTGCACGCTTCGTTCCCAGTCTGAATTCTGGGAATAAGATAAAAAGGGAATAAGTGTCAATAAACAGATGGAAAATCGAATGCTAAATTTGGGTATAAACCGCTTTTTAGACTCAATGAAAGGGATCAAAACTGTCTATTTCTCCGGTTCCTTCTCCTGACTATATTTCTGACTTGCTTCTTGCAGAATTCTCTTTTCTTCTTCACTGAGTTGATCGTAACCAACTTCATTTATCTTATCTAATATTTCATCAACTCGCTCGCGAATCTCGTGCATAGCCTGGTTGCGTTTCAGTTTCTGTACCGCGTGCTGTGATTCTCGCTGCTGTCGCAACCAATTTCCAAGAAAGTCGAGGCGCCAATCCAATTTCAAATAAAGAAACCCGATCGCAGCTCCGCCGAGATGAGCAAAATGTGCGACGCCATCGTTGCTTCCCAGCGACAATAAAGATATACCAACAAAAATCATGACCAAATATTTTGCTTTAAGCTGAACCGGCAAAACGAAAAATAGCAGTAACGTAATAACACGCTCAGGAAACAGGACTGCAAAAGCAACCATCACACCATAAATTGCCCCGGAAGCGCCCATTACGGTTGAATTAAAACTAAAGATTAAATGTAAAATCCCCGCGCCGACCCCGCAAATAAAATAGAGTTTTAGGAATTCCTTACTTCCAAGAGTCCGTTCAACTTCACAACCAAACATCCAGAGAAAAAGCATATTAAAAAAGATATGCATGACGCCGCCATGAAGGAACATATAGGTGAAGAATTGCCAGATGTGAAACTTAAATATGGCCAACTGCGGACTTAAACCAAACCATTGAACTAAAAAATCTTGCGGGGAGATCTTTTGTAAGACAAAGACAGCAATATTGATGATCAGTAAATATTTTACGATTTGAGTTAGGCTGCCGCCAAAGCCGATTCGATATGATCTTTCATAATATGCCATGCGCGTTCACGAAGACAAAGATTAAAAATAGTACTTAATTATATTTAACCGGTAAAAAAGTAGACAAATTCCTTTTGTTTTCAAACGAAGGTTTTTAGAACTATTACCAAACTCGGTGATAGTTTGCGGAACAACACTTCATCAGAGGTATCGACAGGTAGGGTTAAAATCTAAATTTCAGTTTCCAAACAAAATGTTTCCGCTGCTTTTGATTTCATTTTAGGGATTAATGGCCTAAAAGTCAAGCAAAAAAGTTTGTTGACTTTCCGTTTTTTGCTCGGTATATTTTGATCATGCAGTCAGAAGAATCCGAAACTATTTCTCTCCCCGAAATTAAAACAAAACCGCGGAAAAAAACGAAAAGAAAACCTCTTCTTATTCCGCAATATAATGTCATTTTACTCGATGATGACGATCATACCTACGATTACGTTGTTGAAATGCTGATACAGGTTTTCCGCCATAGTCATGGAAAAGCATTTGATATGGCCTGTGAAGTAGATGCTCGGGGAAGGGTGATTGTAGATACCACAACCAAGGAAAGGGCCGAGCTAAAGCGTGACCAAATCCACGCTTACGGCGCAGACTGGCGAATTCCGCATTGCCAGGGCTCGATGTCGGCAATACTCCAGCCTGCAGGGACGACCTGTTAGTACCTGAATTGTGAAGTCCTGTCGTACTCGATAAAAGCATTCGAGCACAAGCTTTTTGGCAAGACTTGAAATCTCAAATCGCAAAAGCCAAATAACAAATAAATTTGGGTTTTTGTGCTTGTTTTTTGTATTTTACGGCGTGATTATTTGTGGTAAAAGAAGATAAAAAGGCGAGTGAACAATAGGGACTGCTTGGAGGGAAAACAATG
This sequence comes from candidate division KSB1 bacterium, assembly GCA_022562085.1. Taxonomy (NCBI): domain Bacteria; kingdom Pseudomonadati; species Candidatus Zhuqueibacterota bacterium. Next base: position 9,149 of record JADFPY010000144.1, read on the forward strand.
CATACGGCCGGGTTGTATTATCGTAACAATGTTATTTTCCGAAAATCACCAGCCGATTATGAAATATAGATCTTTAAATCTCAAAGCAGTTTGATTTGCAAAAATGATTTATTTAATATGAGGTTCTTCAGAAAGAAAAATCAGATACACGTGAGCCATCCACTGACTGCTTTTGACGGCAGGGTGATTGCCCGAAAAGGGGATAAAATTGATACAAGCTTCATAAATCGTTTGCGGGAGCAAAGGCTGCCGCGGGCTGAGCGCGGCCGCGAATTTCGGGACACTCACCACTATTTCAATTTCAAAGTTCTATTGAATGACACGAAATATCAATGTTTTTCTAAACTCGGTGATAAAAAAGAGCAGGTTTTAAAAATCACCGGGTCGGTACCGCTGAGCCAGTTGGTGGATGAGGAATTAGGCTGGATGGAACGGTACAAGTATCATTACGATCACACTCTGGCGGTCACGGCCCTTGTCACCTTGATGACTCTGGAGCTAAAAACTAATGAGGAAAAAGCAAGAGAGGCCGCTTCTTGCGCTTTGACCCATGATTTTGGCATCACCCGGGTTCCTGAACAGATTCTGAACAAAGTCTCGCCGCTCGACGAGCAAGAGATGAAAGTCGTCCAGGAACATCCGATCTACAGTTTTTGTCTCCTTACTTACTATGGTTACGACGAAAGCGACCTCAATGCCATCGTGGCTTACGAACATCATGAGAACCTCTTGGGAACAGGTTATCCAAGAGGTGTTGTCCCTGAACTTCTGCTCTCACAGATCATCCAGATTGGTGACATTTTTGATGCGCTTATTTCGGCGCGGCCGTTCCGGCCAGCCAAAACCCAGGAACAGGCCAAGGAAATCATCGATGAAATGGCCGGGCGGGGAGAAATCCAAACCGACCATTATAAGCTTCTACAGTCCTGCATCCAGTAAACAAAAAGCCCCTGTGTTAACCACAGAGGCGTGAAACGTGAAAGTCAGACGTGAAACGTGAAAGTCAGACGTGAAACGTGAAAGTCAGACGTGAAACGTGAAAGTCAAACGTGAAACGTGAAAGTCAGACGTGAAACGTGAAAGTCAG
>JADFPY010000145.1 GCA_022562085.1 candidate division KSB1 bacterium
GGTAATTTTGTGTTCAGTGATTTCGACATCCAAACTGCAAGTGTCCGGGCAATCCAGGGTGCAGGCTGAGGGCAGAGTTTTCGTCGGCATGATTTTCTCCATCTATAAAATAACAACATTAAAATAACAAAAAAAGGGCAAGGAATCAAGGATTGAGTTTTAATCCAAAAAGTGTTATATATTCTTAACACACCCCGCAAATATTGACTTTTTGAACCCTGCTCTGTATATTCTCCGGTGACTCCCCAAACCTAAAACACTAGCCGAAAGAGAAGACTCTGAAAAAATTTCCGAAAAATTTAGCGGTCCTGATTTCGCTTCTTGTTCTTTTTTCCTGTAACTCAACCCACCCAAAGAAGGAACAGGTCTCTGCCGGCCAGCCACAGAAAGCGTCATCCCTAAAAATAGGCGCTCGTGACATTCCACCAGGTCAATGCCGAATCATAGGAACCATTGTTTCCATTGATGCAATTCAGAAAACCGGAAATGCTGACGACCCGTGCAGTAAGGAGCCTTGCCGGGCTGTCGTTAGAGTTGAGTCTGTGCTCGGTTACGGCCAGGGATTCATCAGGCCTTTGTCTAAAAGCAAGGAAGTTCCAATTACCTTCAAATTCACTTTATCGCCTACCAATGACCTTTTCCAAAATATGACAAAAACTTATCCCGGCCTCGAAGTGGGTAGTAAATTTCTGGCGGACGTCGAGGCTCACGAACTGATAGGTACAAAAACAATCAACTATTTAATCTACGGTTATGAGATTCAAAAAGCAGGTGTCAAATAATTTTAAAAATCCTAATGAGGAGAATAAAATTTATGAAAAAAAGTGCCGGGTTTTTAGTTTTAATCGGTCTCGTTTTTGGTGTGGCTGTTTATTTTTCAATGGATTCATCTAAGAAAAAAGTAGCGCAAAAAACTTTGTTATCGATATCGAAGTCCTCAATTGGAAGCGAAGAGGATCCTGAGGCCCGCGCCAGATTCGAGTGGCAAAGGTTGCGTGATCCCCAGACCGATCAAATCCCAAGAAATATTCGTGCAAAAGAATTAGAGTTTGCTAAATCGCTGCCGACGAGGAAAGCCTTTGATTTCATAAAAAATGGTCAGAATCGAGTCCTGTTTAAAAATCAGGCCTGGACCCTTCGTGGCCCATTTAATGTTGGCGGCCGCACGCGGGCCCTGGCCGCTGATGTGACAAATGAAAATATTCTCCTGGCAGCAGGCGTATCCGGAGGAATCTGGAAATCAACAAATGGCGGTAATAGCTGGACAAAAACCACCCAACCAGATCAACTCCACCTTATCACTTCAATAGCTCAGGACACGCGCAGCGGCAAAACTTCAACCTGGTATGCAAGTACAGGTGAATTCAATCCCGGTGGTCATTTTGGCACTCCCTTTCGGGGAGATGTATTTTTTAAGTCAACCGACGGAGGAAACACCTGGACGAACATGCCTTCAACCCAGGTTAGGGAAACTCCGGAATCTTTTGATAGTGGTTTTGATTATACTTATAAGATCATAACTGACCCCACAATTTCAGGTAGTGATGTTGTTTACGCGGCAACTTTCGGCGGGATTTATCGCTCGACCAATGGGGCTACATCTTGGGCGCTGGTTTTAGGGGTGTTCTCAAACGATGCACCTCAATATACAGATATTACAATTGCATCAAATGGGGTTCTTTATGCTACATTAAGTGAAGCGTCTAATTCTGGCAATCCGGCACCTAAAGGACTCTACCGGTCAACGAATGGCACTGCCTGGACTGAAATTACTCCAACTAGTTGGCCCTCAACTTACCGGCGAATTGTAATTGGCATCGCACCCTCTAACGAAAATGTGGTTTACTTTGCCGGCGAAACTCCGGGCAGCGGGTTAAATGATCATAGTTTCTGGAAATATACTTACGTTTCCGGAGACGGCTCCGGTGCAGGCGGTACCTGGGCAGACCGTTCAGCGAATCTTCCGGCCGAAGGAGGGAAGGTAGGAAATTTTGATACTCAGCGCTCTTATGATTTACTCCTCGCGGTTCATCCAAATAATGAAAACACGGTTTTCCTTGGCGGAACCAATTTGTATCGATCTACGGACGGCTTCGCCTCTGGCACAAATACAAAATGGGTCGGTGGGTACTCTCCGGTAAATGATTTTTCACGATATGAAAACCACCACCCGGACCAGCACAGCCTTATATTTTCGCAAAGCAATCCAAACGGCATGTATTCAGGCCATGACGGCGGGTTAAGCAAGACCACCAATAACATGGCTGATCCAATCGCCTGGACGCCACTCAATAACGGCTACTTTACGACTCAATTTTATAGTGTTGCTATCGATCCGACCAGCGGCAGTAACAAAATTATGGGTGGCACCCAGGATAATGGTACCCATTTCACCAACAGCACATCCTCCAGCACTCCCTGGGTTGTGCTAACCGGAGGCGACGGTTCATTTTGTGCCTTTCAAAATAGCAACTCGGTTCTGGTATCAATTCAATTCGGAGAAGTTTTTCGAGCCACCATAAATAATAGCGGTGGTCTGACAGCACTCGCCCAGGTTGATCCTGTAGGTGGAGCCGGTGGCGTGCGCGAAGATTACCTCTTCATCAATCCATTTATACTCGATCCAAATAATCCAAACATCATGTATCAGGCTGGGGGCGACCGAATCTGGCGCAACAGCGACTTAAGCGCAATTCCTCTTGACGGCACTCAAGAACCCACAAGCATTAATTGGACCGAGCTGACCAATACAGCGCTTACGGGTCAAACCATAACCGCATTGGGCATCTCCAAATCCTCAGCAAACCGCCTTTATTATGGGACTGGGGATGGCCTGGTCTTTCGGCTCGATAACGCCAATAACGGCAACCCAACCCCCACAGACATCTGGACTGGTAAAAATCTGCCCGCGGATTCCTACATAAACTGCATAACCGTAAACCCAGATAACGCCGACGAGGCTTTGCTTGTCTTTTCCAACTACAAAGTTGTTAGCATTTTCCAAACGGATAATGGCGGCAACAGTTGGACGCCGGCGAGCGGCAACCTGGAAGAGAACCCTGACGGTTCCGGCAATGGTCCGGCCGTTCTCTGGGTGGACGCTTTAAATGGCTCCGGGTCAAGTATATTCTTTGCTGCCACAAGCACGGGACTTTATTCAACCACGACCTTAAACGGTTCCTCCACTGTTTGGACACAAGAAGGCGCTTCCACAATCGGCAAAGTCATCGTGGACATGGTGAAAACCAGGGCCTTGGATGGCTTAGTGGTAGCAGCAACACATGGCAACGGGGTCTACAGTAACACATTTGCCACGAGTGTTGAAGAAGGAGATTCTAGTTTACCGGAAGAGTTTGACTTGCACCAAAACTACCCGAATCCGTTTAATCCATCAACGACTATTTCGTTTTCTCTTGTCCGCGACAGCCAGACTTCGATTAAAGTATTTAATATCCAGGGCAAGCAAATTGCTACTTTGCTCAATGAACACAGAAAATCCGGCAGCCACACAATTACCTGGGATGGGAAAGACCAAAACGGTCGCGAAGTCGCCAGTGGCATTTATTACTACCGTTTAGAAACACCGTTTAATGTAGCAACTCAAAAAATGACTCTTCTTAGATAAATTTGCGATTTTTATGTCCGGTTTACAGCGAACTCCATACGGCTCCTGGAAGTCACCCATCACCGCAGACTTAATTGTAGGTGAAACGGTTCGCCTCGGGCAGATTGTCCTCGATGGAGAAGATATCTACTGGGTTGAAATGCGTCCCGCAGAGGGTGGCCGTAATGTAATTGTTAAACGCACTGCCGACGGTAAGCTAACCGACATAACCCCAGCGGGCTTTAATGCCCGCACCCGGGTCCACGAGTATGGCGGCGGCGCTTTTGCGGTAAACAAAGGTACAATTTACTTCTCCCACGACAATGACCAGCGCATTTATAAACAAACTTCCCAAACTGTACCGAAACCCTTAACTCCGGAAAAAGAATATCGCTATGCCGATGCAGTTGTTGATGCACACCGAAACCGACTCATTTGTGTAAGAGAAGATCATAGTCATCCCGGTCAAGAGGCGGTAAACTCTCTCTTAAGCATTAACCTGGATGATAACAATGATTGCAACGAAATTGCAACCGGCGGCGATTTCTACTCGTCACCTTCTTTAAGCCCGGATGGCAAGAAGCTAGCCTGGCTCACCTGGGATCATCCCAATATGCCCTGGGACGGTACGGAACTATGGCTTGCTGAAATAACTGAGGATAGCACTTTAAGCAATCACAAAAAAGTTGCCGGCGGTATTGCTGAATCAATTTTTCAACCGCAGTGGTCGCCAGACGGCATTCTTTACTTTGTTTCCGATAAATCCGGGTGGTGGAATCTCTACTGCTGGCAAAATGGCTCGATTCACCACTTACTCGAGAAAGAAGCAGAGTTCGGGCTGCCGCAGTGGATATTCGGAATGTCCACCTACGCATTTGACGATTCCAGTCGCTTAGTTTGTACATACTTTGAAAAGGGTACATGGAAATTAGCTCTTCTGAATACAAACACCCGCCAGTTCGACAACATTGATTTGCCATTTACTCACTTCGATTCCGTTAAAGCTGAAAATGGTCAGGCGGTATTTCTCGCCGGCTCACCTATTTTGGCCAACGCTGTTGTGAGTCTGGATTTGAAAACACACGAATTCCAAATTTTGCGCAAGTCGGCGGATGTCGCTCTTGATTCAACCTATCTATCTCGACCTGAAACCATTGAATTTCGCACAGAGCAGGGACGAACGGCTCATGCTTACTTTTATCCACCCCAAAACCGTGACTATGATCCACCTGAAGATGAGCTGCCTCCGCTGATTGTCAAAAGTCACGGTGGACCGACTGCGGCAACATCCACGGCACTGGAATTGAAAATTCAATTTTGGACAAGCCGCGGCTTTGCCGTTCTCGATGTTAACTACGGAGGCAGCACGGGTTACGGCCGTGAATACCGGCAAAGATTAAATGACAACTGGGGCATTGTTGATATTGATGATTGTGTAAACGCTGCAAAATATTTGGTTGAAAAACAGCTGGTCGATCCAAATCGGACAGCAATTACCGGGGGCAGCGCTGGTGGCTACACCACTCTCAGCGCCTTAACTTTCCGGGATTTCTTCAAAGCGGGTGCCAGCTATTACGGGGTTAGCGATTTAGAGGCCTTAACAAAAGACACTCACAAATTCGAGTCAAGGTACCTGGATAGTTTAATCGGCGCTTATCCGGAAATGAAAGAACTTTATATAGCGCGTTCTCCAATTCATCACACCGGGAAGCTGTCCTGTCCGATTATTCTGTTTCAAGGGCTTGAGGATAAAGTTGTGCCGCCAAATCAAGCAGAAATGATGGTTCAGGCTCTGCGGAGTCAACGGTTGCCAGTGGCTTACGTTGCATTCGAGGGGGAGCAGCATGGTTTTCGCAAAGCGGAAAACGTTAAGCGCACACTCGAGGCTGAGCTTTATTTTTATTCAAAAATTTTCGGTTTTGAGTTAGTTGAGAAAATCGAACCGGTTGCAATTGAAAATTTGCAATAATTTTCAGCGGTAAAAACCTTGACAAATTCTGAGGCAATCATTACTTTCAAAACATTAATACTCAGTCTATAATATTCCCTGCAGTTTTATATCAAGATGAAAGTCAAAAGCCATACCAAACTTCCGGTCACTGTTGACAAAAGCCACATAACGACACTTGGCGAACGGCTCTATACCGAAAGCATCGAGCTCATTCGGGAATTGGTCAACAACGCCTATGACGCAGATGCTACCGAAGTCAAAGTAACTATCCAGCCAGAGCAAATCAAAGTGGAAGATGATGGCATCGGTATGGACTGGGAAGGGCTGCTGCAATACTTCAATATCGGCTCACCAGAAAAATTACATCATAGCACATCCCCCAAATACCAGCGCGACAGGATTGGACAGTTCGGTATTGGCAAATTTGCCAGTTTAGCTGCTTGTGAAACATTTGAGGTGTTCACACAAAAAGAAGCATTCGCCGCCCGAGTCATTTTCGATAAAAACAGTTGGTCCGAAAACCACGATACCTGGGAGCTGCCAGTCGAGATCGTTGAAGCGGATCGATCTCAGCATGATGGTACCACCATTAAGCTTTCAAAATTGACCCGTTCTTTTGACCCTGACCTGGTCAGGCAAAAAATCTTAGAAAGCGTACCTATTCAGGCCAAAAACTTCTCGGTTCTGGTAAACGGAAGAAGGGTCGTGATGGCTAAAGTGCCGGGCCATCGGATCCCATTTTTAGAGGGAACGTCTTTTGGGCCTTTGCACGGTGAGATTATAATCGTCCCGGTCTCCCAGGCCTCTGCTGAAGAAATGGGAATACAGATTCGCGTTAAGGGGGTGATGGTACGCAAAGAATTTTTCGGCATTCAGGGTTGGGGTAAAGATGGCGCACGTATTCGCGGCGAAGTCAATGCCGATTTTCTGGTTGTAACAAGCGATCGCAGCGGCTTCCGTACCGACGTTGAAGAGTACAAAGCCTTTGACACTGCCATGCAAAAACTGCTTCGTGACGTAAAGTCACAGTTAGGACGATTAATCGACCGCAAAGAGACACAAAAAGTCAGGCGGGCCCTGACAGAAGCAATGCTTCGAATTCAGACTGCACTCGAAAAACACCCTGAGTTTCTGGAGGCCGGCATCCTTCCGAAGGGTGAAGAGACGGATGCAGTAGGTGAACCCGGAGAAATCAAACCTGATAGCGAAAAATCAAGCATGGAGGAAGAAGAACAGAACAGGATTGCAGTTGAACCTGAAAAGGAGCCAGAGCATATCTCAGATGCAAAAGAAGATTATGTTAAAAAACCAGCGAAGCCGCGAATTAAAAAACTGTCAAGCAATGCAGTCATTCGAAAAATCGCTGTCGCTGATTTTTTGGTTACTTGCTGCCTGGACCAGTTCGGCGAAGATGGCCCTGAATGTTTTACTCAAGGACAGGTCATTTATATTAATCGCGACCATCCTTTGTATAAAAGAGAAACCAAAAAAAAAGTAACACATACCATGTATTTAGCTCGTCTTTTATGCCAGGAAATTGCTTTGCTGAAAAACCCACCCGATGCGAGGTCCGCATTTCAAAAGCAAAGCGAGCTGTTGCGAGATGCATTTTCGGATTAGTGAAATAACCGATACTATCGCTTCGAGCGATGGTATCGGTAGCATGCCTTACTTTCTATCCTTAAGACGATACACAAATTTTAAGCCCGACCAAATCTCATCGACCGCACATACTTTGACATCGACGAGACCGTTCTGCAAACCAATATCCCGGACGATATTTTCATTCAAATTCGTCGTGACTTTCGAGGCTTTCTTTGGCCAGGAAATCCACAGGAGGCCGTTTTGTGCCAGCGCTGCTTTTAAAATTGGAAATTGAGTTCGCAGCTCATCTTTGCTTTTTGTAAAAAAGTGAATATAGTCCACCGGGCCATTCAGTTCAACGATGGTAGTTGTCTTTTCTGGCAATTCACCTAACAGGGATTGTAAGTTATCCGGCGGATTTGCAAAATGGATTTTGAAGCCTAGTTTGATACCTAATTTTTTGACTAAAGGAGTTTTAGAGTAGCCGGCAGGCATTTAGTCGCTTTCTCCTATGGAGTATCTATTTTCATGATTTACAAAAATAATCTACTTGAAACAACTAGTTACTGACATAAGATCAATTACTTCAGATGCAAAATATAAACATAAACACCCGGTCCAGTGGTGGTCGCACTGGTGCCTTTCAAACCTTTGTCTAAAAAAAACCGTTCTGCATTTAGCGCTTCTTGTTCAGAATCTGCTTTCCAGTGCAGCCAGGTCAAGGGATTGCCCAATTGTGCTTTGCAATTAAGGGGTTCATCTGTTAATCCAATTTGCCACTCTTTATATTTCCCTGCTGTAATATCTTCAATTTGTCTAATGATGTAGTTCTCTGATGCCATGTTGTTGTTCCTCGTTGTTTAACCAAAGATGCAAATTTTCTTGTGTTATGCAAGTGCCGTACCATACATAGAAAAAATGATATCATTAGATTGTCAAGAACTAAGCTATTGAAAATATAAAACATGGGTCTCATTGACCTTGTGAGGCGAAAAATGTGATAGCTCTAATAAATATTGTTTCTTAAGGAGATTTTGTAATGATTGGTTACAGAACATTGGACATCAATGTCCCACTGGTGGGGAGGATCATTAGAAGATCCAATGCAATTCCTTTTTTTAATTGCCCTCGTCGCTGAAATCAATGTCACGGTGGGCGCCGTCACAAAAGGGTTTATTTTTTGAAGCGCCGCAGCGGCACAAGGAATAATGTTCTTTACTCGGTGGCTGCAATCCTTCTTCGACTTTAAGGGCAACATCTCCACTCACATCATAAGGTCCGTTTTTGGCAATTTGAATCGCCGGTTCTCTATCTTGATCCCTGTAATGTTTTTCATTTATTGTATAACTAAGCGCCCCCGAAGGACATTTTTTAATCACCTCAATAATCGTTTCGACCTCTGCCCGATCCGGATCAATCCAGGGACGTTCTTCCAATCGGAACACCGATGAGAGCTGCTCTACACACTCCGTGGCATGGCAGCAAATCACCCGGTTGTCATGAATGGAAATTTCTTTTCCCTCGTAAATCTTTTCTTTGGTTAAAGATTTGTCGATTTCCCGTATACCAGAAAATTTCGCTGCAGTATGGGAACCATCACAATAAGGTTTATTGGCGGATTCTCCGCAACGGCACAAAGCAATTCTATCTTTAGGAGATAGGGCCTCGCCTTTTGAATTCTGAAAATTCTTGAGTCCTGAGACAATCAGCGGCCCGTTTTCCATAATTTCAATTGTTACGTTTTCCATACCAAACCCTTTCAAAATCCGATTAAAACTAAAGACGGGTCAACGTGATCAAGTTGCTCGTAATTTGATTACAATCCTACTTTAGCATTGAGTCCCAGTTCGGTTAAAAACTCCGTCGCTTGCAATAAAGTTTTGACGTCGGCCAGAGAGGGATCGATTTCCTGTGCGACTCGAAGCTCGGCTTTAGCCTGTGGCAAGGCAAATCGCCTCATGGCATCCAGGGCTTTTCCATGTGCTCGATGGCTACTGTAAAAAGTTCGATCTGAGTGGTCATGAACCGAATCCCAATTTAACAAATCCAAATTCCTTAAAGCATTGACAAACGTCTCGCGTCTCACGTCTTCGAGTTTGATGTTTCACAGGGAATTTTGCAAATGAAACACATCCTTTTTTTTTGCAAAAATGCGCGGAGATTCAGGCCCAGGCTCATTTTAGCGCCCACACATCTCACAGCGCCCCACAACACAACTTATACTTCTTCCCACTCCCACACGGACACGGCTCATTGCGTCCGATTTTGCTGCGCACCACGTTGGTGCCCAACTGGATTTCCTCCGACAACTCCGTGGCCAGAAACGTCTTGCACTCTTCAAACGCCATGTCCGCCCAGACCTTGAGCTTTGCTGGTGGGTCTCGCAGATATTGTTTCAGAATACGGTAAGCCTCAATGCTGCCGCGGTGCCCCAGCAGCATCAGGGCTTTCTTTTTCTTCTTCAATCTCGTTTTCGGATTGAAGAGAGTTTTTCCAAGGACTTCCACTTTCTCTCGCGGCAAGGTGCGATAATTTCCTGGCAGCCAGTGATGACTGTTCACATAGTCGATTGCTGCCTGGCCTTCCGGGCTGTTCGCGTTGTCGACGAATGTCACTTGCGTAACCATCCCCGCGGCTTGCGCTGCAGCCATGATTTCGGCTATTTCGTCAGTATTTAGATTTGCCTTTGAATTGAGAATATCCTTTAAATCCATCTTGCCCTCCTTCGCAAACGGAGACGTTTGTGTTACAATTCTCTATTTTCTCTCCTCGACTTCCGGGAGCACTCGTTCCACGCTTGAAACCTGTCCTGAGCTTTGCCGAAGACGCTTCGCGCTCACGAACCCACCACCTCCACCATCCCGAATCCCATGGAATTCTCCTCCCCTAACCCACACTACCAGGCTGTGCGCATCAGTTCGGTGCTGCCCGTTAATGTGAAATAGCTTTCAAAGGCTTTTGCGTTTTTGTTTCCTCAGGCGTCCCCTCTTTTATCACAATCAATTTGGAGCGCGGCCGGTCTCGCTTTTCAAATCGAACTGCGAGTTCCGGGTTTTCCGGCAGGCGACCATGTACGAGTTGGTATTT
>JADFPY010000146.1 GCA_022562085.1 candidate division KSB1 bacterium
ATCTTCGGACTATGATGACAATACCGCCTTTGTTGAATTCCAGGTCTTCAACATCAAGTGACACCAATTCCGAACGACGGAATGCTCCGGCAAATCCAAGAAGTAAAAGTGCCCTATCTCGAACGCCAATTAGAGAATCCGGTAATCATCTTCTGAATGTTCTCAATTAACAGAGGCCTCTTCTGGTTTGGAGCCCTCGAACTATTGCTGCTCTACCGATGCCTCTACCAGGGATAGCCGGAGCGAAGGAAATGACCGGGAGACCATCATGAGTCCTCCCGGTTCCTTAATTATTTCTTCCCTATGCCTAAAAAAAACCTAACCTTATATCCTCTTGGGGTCATATGACACTATTTAAGCAGTGTCATTTTTCTCGTTATCACAGTTGGTGAACCCTCCCCTGTGCTTGCCTGGAGGCGCATGAAGTAAACTCCGGTTGTGACTTTTCTTCCGAAGTCATTCGTGGCGTCCCACTCTAATGTTTTTATACCCGGACTCTGTTCAACGTTGACAAGGGTTCGAACCCTCTGGCCGAGCAGGTTGTAAATCTCAAGGCGAACTTGAGCCAGACCAGGCAACTCATATCTAATGAGAGTTGTCGGATTAAATGGATTTGGGTAGTTTGGCAATAGGCTATAGTTGCTAGGAGATTCAAACTCAGATTCTACTGAAGTAACGATTTCCGTGGGCTGAATGAGGAGCGAGGGCGAACTTTCATTTCCATTTACATCAACCCAAGTGATACGGTAGACATATGATCCGTCTCCACCAGGGTCTGTATCAAGAAATGAGGTGGTATCCACCTCACCCGCATACAGAAAATCTGATTCAGCGGGGAACGAGGTAGTGTCCCGATATATTTGATAGTGGCTGAGGATATCACTTTCTATAGGCTCCCAATCCAGCTTGATTTTACCTTCAGGGGTATAGGTTGCTTCTGCTTGCACGCGAAGGGGAGGATCGGCTGTCCCGTTGGTCTGGCCCTCTTGTGCGACATCGAAACGTAAGATCTCGACAAATGAATGGCTGCTGCGGTTCCCTGCTTTATCTTTAAGTTCCATGGTTTGGAGCCCCCAAATACCTGGAGCAGACCCTTTGGGGAGCACAACATTGATCTCATACCGCGTCCAGGCTGTGGGGTCTCCTTCAAAAAAGAGGTTATAAAAGTTTTCGTGGTAGTGGTATTGAAAATGAGATATGCCCTGTGGATCTAACAGCCTGTAATTGACTACCCCAAGCCCAGCCAAATCATCTTTTGCATAGTATTCAATACGTACAAGCGTTTCGCCATCAGGTGCTTCTGGGTGGGTCGGTTCACCTGAAACATATATATTATTGAGGCTTAACGTAGGCCCGATATCATCTTCATTTGAGGTCTGAATGGGTATCGAGACAATAGGTTGATCACGGGTATCTTCAGAGAATCGGACCCGTGTCGTATTCAGGGCTGCATCTATCATCACCACTTCAGAAATGGCATAGACATCCGTTGGATAATATTCGGTAATCAAAAAGTCTATGGATCCGCGTTTTGTTGATTCGTTAAATTGTCCATAGGCCTCAAAGGAATAATTGAGTGAATTTAACGTTCTAATTCTTGCATAGACCCCTTGGTCAGCTCTTACCGCTCGGTCTTCGTCAACTTCCCACGATACCGTAAGTTTTTGCACATCACGATCTTGAATAAGGGTATCATTGAGGCTAAAAAAGAGACTATTCGGGACGAATTGGGGCGGGTTCACATCTTCTTGGGGGTTATCTATATACAATAGCCATCCAAAATCGTCTACCCCCTCGAAGCGCTGGTTTCCAACAAGATCTGAAACTATAATTTGGTCCGTCCGCCAGTATCCAGCTTTAGCAGATTTGGGAATCGTGATACGCCCGCTTAATTTAGCGCCGTATTGATCGGTAGGATAAAGATAGAGATCTATGAACGTACCAATTTCACTGTTTATCCTCAAATAAGCACTAGAGGCGCCATCAAAGGCTTTATCGATCAAGGTCAAATCAATTTCAATAGTGACTTCTTTATCTTCTTCGGGTTTTCCATCGACTTTAATATTAACGCTGTTAATTTTTCCTGGATAGTTATAGTCAGGCATCAGGTTTAGGACTTCAAAAGTCAGATCTTCACGGATCTGTGCCACATACCGGGTACCGTGCATTATATAGTCCCGAATGAAGTTGTACTTATCAGGGGCACGCGATAAAAGCTTGTTTGGATTAAGGACATAGAAGGAAATGGACTCTGCCATATCCTCATTTGGATTCTTTTTGTGCGCGTAGGCAGAGACAAACGTGGTCTGTTCCGTAGTAGACCAACCATCCGGGTCATCAGGATTGAGGTACCACCCCCCTACGGCTATCCAGTCGTTTCTGAGCGATTCACTGAACAGGTGTGCCCACATGAAGTGGGATTTTTCGTGCAAGATGAGCCGTTGAAGATGTGCAATATCAGACAGAAACCCGATTTCCATAAACTCGATGTAGCCGCGCGTAGTCCAAGCAACGGCCGGGGCGGCAGGATAGATCGGGTTAGTTTGCCCATCTACACGACGTACCAAAAAGTTAAGTGCGGGGATGACATGCAGGCCTTCAGGCAGTTCTTCAAACATATTTATCATCGTGACAAGCTCATTCGGATGAAAAGCTTGAAAACGGGTAGGATCCTCACCTGTAAGCGCTGCATAGTCGGGAATTCGTATGCTTACGCCAAAACGTTGGTTCAAGATATACTCAACGGCGTCCTCATCCGCTCCCCCTTGGGTAACAAAGGAGACGAGTGCATGATGCAGACGCTTGGAGTAAAACCGACCTTGAATACCATCTAGGCGTATTTTCCGAGGCTGTGCATATGCAAAAGCGTGGCTGGATATGCTAACGGACTGTGCAGATTCAGCCCCCCCTAGCTGCTGAATTTCGATATCATTCGCCAGGAAATCATCTGTCAGTATCCATTTGCTGTTGCTTAATCGGGCTTCCAAGAGTGGAACCTGCTTAAAGGTAGCGAGCAGTCGAGCTGTAAACTCACCACTCCATGAAACCCCTTCATCACTAAGCAGAATGTTATAGTCTTCTAAGAGTTGGTGTGCGGCACTAAGATCAAGAACGGGGGTTGGTTCGTTGAGGAATTCAATTATGCGGGGAGCCACGATATTGCTTTGCTCTACCTTTCCCCCCCGGCTGTTGTCCTGCGCCCAGCTGTAGGTATACTGGTCTGTGTCGACAGGAAGAGGAGAGACCTGGAATGAGAGAGCCGCTCCCGTTACATTGCCTAGAGAATCCACGGAAACTTCCTTCGCATCTGGCAAGGTATAGCCTGCTATCTCCAACTTTACAAAGTAATGACCTGGCGGTACGTCATCAAAGCGAAAGGGCCCAGCGCCTGTAAGCAGATCGGATAAGTACTGATCGTTTCCTAAAGACACGCGTACGGTATCACTTGCATTCAGTCCAGAGATCTGACCCTCTACGGCTGTGGATTGGGCATAAACGATGCACGAAAAAAGGGTGAAAATGCCGGATAAGAAAATACTGGTGAGAACTTTTTTGGGGGTCTCTATCATTTTTTTCACTCCTTTTTTAGATCCAATGTCAAATAATGCACCGTTGTAGATTTCCCAAAGACTGTAACAGTTAAAACTGTCAGCCCTATCTTTGGCATCTATGAAAGTCGAAATCCACCGAAAACCAGATTATCAAAATGCCACGACGATTTTGAGGCCGCACCAAGATGGGGCTATCTCTGTCGGGAATATGATGTAAGCACTACAACCTTATACAATTGGAAGAGCAAGTATGGGCGGACTCAGCCTCTCGGCTCAAAGCACTGGAAGAAGAAATCAAAAACGGCAGCAGATGTACGCCGCTGTGGCCTCCACCTCAATGCACCCAAATAGTTAAAGTATTACCCCGTTCTAAAAAACAGACTGAGTTGATCAGATTCGGGATCGTCCTGGGCCAGGCTTGCCACTTGCTCAAGCCTCTCAAGGTCAAGTTATTACATTATCGACACAAACGAAGTAATGTTTAACCAAAGGCAATAAATATTCTAGAATTTGTCGGACTGGCAGCAGAAAAAAATGTTTTAGCTAGTGATCTATCGTATGGACAGCAGAAATTGCTTTCATTGGCTTGCTGTTTGGCCGCCGACTCAGAACTCCTTTTATTGGACGAACCAGTATCTGGAATTCATCCGGACACCATTGAAAAAATACTTGATTGAATGAACGGGCTAATTGAAAAGGGCAAAACCATCGTGTTTATTGAACATAACATTGAAGCTGTCAAGCTAGTATCTGATCATATCATTGTCATGGACCATGGACAAAATATAGCGGAAGGCCCACCTATAGAAATCTTGGATAACCAGGACAGCTTAGAGGCCTATTTAGAATAGACATGCTAAAAGTAAACAACTTACAAACCGGATACGGAAAAAAACAAATCTTGAATGGCATTTCCATTCACGTTGAACAAGGTGAGTAGTCGCTATTATTGGACATAATGGGGCTGGTAAGTCTACGCTGCTAAAAGCAATTTTCGGTTTGCTCCCTATTGGGAAGGGTGAAATTGTGGGTTCGTACACCGATTCCCCCTGCTACTGCATTCTAAAGTTTTAGAAATTTCTTCAATACCGTTATGTTTTGTATCAGAAAATAAGGTTTAAGAATTAACAATAAATGTTCGATAATGATTTAGACTGATATATCAAGTTCATCCGGCAAAATTTGAATTATTTTGCTAATTATAACAATGTCTGTCAAATTTAAAAAATACCCACATTTCCACATAACGGCAATTAGCATGATTAGATTTTTAACAATATGGTTTGTATTGTGTACTTGGTTAGCTCCAGTGACCGAACACGCTCAAGCTCAGGACATCAAGAAGCTATTGTTTGGTTTAATAGTGAGCGCCTATACCTTCGACTCTCTCAAAGATGGTATTCAAGTTCCCATCACTGTAAGCGCAGATCATAACAATGGTTGGTGAAGCAATCGAAAAGGGGCCTATACCTCCCTGTTTAAACCGCTAAACAAAATGGATATCTTTTCTCTGACGGTGAAGAGTCTAAAAAATACCGGTATTCATGACGTCTTTTCTTTTAAGTAAAAAACTTAATGTTATACACCGTTGTCTTTTTCTGGCTTTCGACGATTTCGCAAGAATTTCTCTATCTCATAAATTTGTTCTTCCTCTTGCAGGGCCAGCAATGCTCTGAGCATTCTTTCGGTGACTAGAGGCCTGACCCAATAATCGCCTGATGCACGAATTTGCTCAAGCACCTGGTCGGATAAAGACAAAAGATTGAGAAGCTGGGTTATTCGCGCTCTTGAGTAGCCTAACGATTTAGCCATATCAGCCTTTGAAGTGAATTCTCCGCGGCAGAGACACTCATCAAGCTCTTTCGCAAGTATTATGGGATTTCGGTACCTGCTTTCACGAAGTTTTAAAAGTTCTATTTATTGATTTGTTCGAGGAGCAAAGCCCAGCAAAATCTGTTGGGCTTTTTTAATTTTGCTGATTCTTTCCTTTTGAACGTAAATAAGTAGCGATATTCTGCCGATTGTAAGAATAGCATATCCAACAAAATCATTGATTTTTAAGTTTGGATTTGTTAGTTTAAACGTTCGAAGAATCATACTTTGTTAAATAAAATTAACAAGTTAGCGACACATCGAAAAGAAAACATCTATGAAAACATACTTGGTCACAGGAGGGGCCGGCTTTATCGGAAGCAATTACATCCGGTATATGCTTAAAAAACACAAGGATGTTGAAATCATTAACCTTGACAAACTTACCTATGCGGGTAACCTCGATAACCTCAAAGACATAGAAGAAGATTCGCGCTATACATTCATCAAAGGGGATATTTGTGATGAAGTTCTGGTGAACCGGATCATGACTGGGGTCGATGTCGTGGTCAACTTTGCCGCAGAAAGTCACGTCGACCGTTCTATCGGCGCGCCTGACGACTTCATCAGAACGGATGTTTTCGGAACTTTTGTTCTTTTGGAAGCAGCCCGCACCAACAAAATTGAAAAATTCATTCAAATCAGTACCGACGAAGTTTACGGCAGCATCGACAAAGGCTCGTTCACCGAAAATGATCCTCTCATGCCTTCGAGTCCTTACTCCGCATCTAAAACCGGGGCCGATAGGCTGGCATTTTCATATTTCGTAACTTATGACCTGCCTGTTATCGTAACTCGCTGCTCAAATAATTTCGGGCCGTTTCATTATCCCGAAAAACTCATTCCTCTATTTGTTACAAATGCCATAGAAAACAAAAGTTTGCCTATCTATGGAGACGGTAAAAACGTGCGCGATTGGATTTATGTTGAAGACCACTGCGACGGCGTCGAGTTCGTTTGTCAGAATGGAAAACTTGGCGAAGTTTACAACATTGGCGGCGGAAATGAAAAAACCAATTTGGAAATCACAGAACGAATCCTGAAAAAATTGGAGAAACCGCAAAGTCTTATGACCCATGTCAAAGACAGGCTTGGACACGACCGCCGGTATTCAGTAGATTGCAGCAAGATTGCCGACTTAGGCTGGAAGCCGAAACACGATTTTGAAGAAGCACTGGATAAAACCATCACCTGGTTTATGGAAAACCGCTGGTGGTGGGAAAAGCTAAAAAGTGGAGAGTACCTGGAGTACTATACACAACAATACAAGGAGGTAGTGTAAGTGGCCGCGATGACATTAGAACAAAAAGTCAAAGAAAAAAGTGCCAAGGTTGGCATTGTTGGTTTAGGTTATGTTGGGCTGCCGTTAGCCGTAGAGTTCGCGAGCAAAGGTTTCTATGTGCTGGGTATCGATACCGATAGAAACAAAATTGAAAAGATAAATAGGGGTGAAAACTACATCGACGATATCGACAGCGAAAAAATGAGATCGCTGGTGGGAGACGGCTTGCTGGAAGGCACGACCATGTACGGCCGCGTCGGCGAGCTTGATATAATTTTTATCTGCGTCCCGACGCCGTTTACGCCAAACAAAGAACCGGACATTTCATACATCACCCAGGCCGCGGAAAACATTTCCGCACATCTCCGAAAAGAACAGTTAGTTATTCTTAAAAGTACCACTTTCCCCGAAACTACAGAAAAAGTGGTCCTGCCTATTTTAGAATCAACCGGTCTCAAAGTTGGAAAAGATTTCTACTTAGCTTTCTCCCCTGAACGAATTGATCCGGGCCGCCAGGATTTCACAACAGCGACTACACCGATTATTGTCGGCGGTGTCACGAAGAAATGTACAGAGCTGGCGACTTTTTCGTGCGAGCAAATCATAAACGAGATTGTCGCGGTTTCATCGCCGCGAGTGGCTGAGATGGCCAAACTTCTGGAAAATATCTTTCGAAGCGTCAATATAGCATTGGTCAACGAGTTGGCCCAACTGTGCGAGCGCATGGGAAACATCGATATCTGGGAAGTGGTTGAAGCGGCGGCCACCAAGCCATTTGGATTTATGCCATTTTATCCCGGTCCCGGAATCGGCGGCCACTGCATTCTGGTCGATCCTTACTATCTTTCCTGGAAAGCAAAAGAGTATGATTTTCACAGCGACTTTATTGAGCTGGCTGCCAGAACCAATGAAAACATGCCCTACTACGTTTTTGACTTAATCATCCGTTCATTGAGTCTAAACGGAATCCAGATTAAAACCGGTACTCTGCTTTTCTTAGGCGTTGCTTTCAAAAAAAATGTGGACGACATCCGCAACTCACCTGCGCTTAAAATCATGGAACTTCTTTTGCAAAGAGGCTCCAAAAATCTTACTTTTAACGACCCGCATGTGAACGAAGTGCGTCTTAATGGAACCGTGATGACGAGTCAGGAACTGACCGACAAGCTTATTTCTCAAGTCGATTGTGTCATTATCACAACTGACCACAGTAAATACGATTTCGAAAATATTGTTAAACACGCTAACTTGATTATCGATACTCGCAACGCCACCAAATCTGTTCAAAATGCTGGGGGTAAAATAATCCGTTTAGGAAGCAGCGGTAAAATGACTTAAGCGCGATGCATTTTAAAGCAAAAATTCCGATCTTCTTAATCCCGCTTATCCTGATATGCTGCAGTTGGCAAAACTTGCCCGCGCAAAGACTCGATAAACGGCTGAAGAAAAAACAGGAGCAGGATTTCAGGAGCCGAGCAAAATCAGCATTCGATAAAAGCAAATCGACTGACAAATCGCAAGCAGAACTTCTGCCTCAAACCGAATTTCTGCAGCAGCCTCTGGAAGCGGCAATCGACCCCGAATCTTACATCGTCGGGCCGGGTGACGTTTTTCAAATCGTGATCATCTCAAGCGAAGAACTCGTTTTTAAAGTTCAGGTGATCTCTGACGGCAAGCTTGTCATACCGACCTTAGCTGTCCTCGATGTCGATGGGAAAACGCTGTCTGAAGTTCAAACCTTAGTTAAAGAGGCGGGGGCGGATAAATACCTTAATTCTCAAATAACCGCTAATCTTGCGATCTTGAGGCAATTTCGGGTGCATGTAACCGGACAAGTCATGAAACCGGGCTCGTATGAGGCGTTAGCTGTTGACCGGGTATCAAACATAATCAAGAAAGCCGAGGGCATAACCAACTGGGGCTCCGAAAGGGTTATCGAAATTCGCCACCTGGATGGCACGGTGGACATGGTGGATTTGTACCGGTACTCAAAACTCGGAGATTTAGACGCAAATTTGACTCTAAAAGGCGGTGACGTCATTTATGTTCCTCATATTAATTTGTCTAAGGCAACCGTGCGCGTGGAAGGGTCGGTAAACGATCCCGGGATTTATCAGTTGGCCGAGAATGAAACGGTGCAGAGTTTCTTGCTTAGAGTTGATGCTTACAACCGGCGCGCAGACTTGACCAACGCTTACATTCAAAGACAAACGGTTTCTAATGGCATTTCGGAAACCATCCCGATTTTCCCATATCTGGAAAACCGGGGAAATGGCCATGCGGAATTGTATTTGCAGGATGGCGATGTCATTATGGTTCCGCAAAGAAACGAGGAGGTTTATGTCATCGGCGCGGTTAGAAACGCCGGGCCTTATGCCTATTATCCAAATCTAACTGCCATCGATTATATTGGTTTTGCCGGCAGCACTGAAAGAGCAGTAAAGCCGTCAAAGGTCCAGCTAATCCGCAATAATTCGGAGAACCCTTTAAAGGCGAAAGGTTTAATCATTGAGCCGGGTGATACGGTTTACGTTCCACAGAGAACTGAGTTTGGTCTCAGGGAGATTACCTCGCTCATCGTGACAGTTACCAATGTGCTGTTGACTATGAAAGCGTTAGATTTGTTGTAAGCAAATTATCAGCGAATTTTTCAGATCGTTCAAATTTACTTTTCCGTCCATAATTTAAAGACCCAGCCTTAAAAATAGCAACTTTGTCAGTTTCCTGTCTTTAAAAAAAATAATTTGGGAATTAGTATGGAAGGTAAGAAATCGAATATCATAGATTATTTCTCGGTCGTTGTAAAATGGCGAAAGCTGATTTTTGTTAATTTTATTGTTGTCTGTAGTATTACGGCGATCATTTCTCTGATTGTTCCAAAAACCTTTTCGGCAAATTCAACGATTCTGCCTCCAGCCAACGAAGCTGATGTGTTCGGCCTGTCATCTCTAATTGGAAATTTACCTCTCGGTCCATTAGGATTCGGCGGCGTCTCGGAAGAGACCTACACATTTATGGCGATTTTGCACAGCCGCACGGTTATGGAAGCAATTGCCAAAAAATTTGCTTTAATGCAAAGGTACGACTATGAAAATATGGAATACACTGTCGAGGAGCTCCGGGAAAATGTTATAGTAGAAATCAATGAAGACGGCACCATCACACTTTCTTCTATGGCGAGTACAAAATTTCTACCTGGAGAAGAAGAGGAAAACGAAGCCAGAAATCTGGCACGAGACATGGCGAACGCCTTTATCGAAGAATTAGATAAAGTGAATACGCAGCTCAAAACTGAAAAAGCCCACAATAACCGGGTTTTTATTGAAAAGAGGTACGAGCAAAATATCAACGATCTCAAGAATGCGGAAGAAGAACTTAAAACATTTCAAAAAACTTATGGGGTCATTGCTTTGCCCGAGCAAACCGTAACTACCATCGAAATCGCCGCCGAAATCAACGCAAATATTATTGCCAAAGAAGTCGAAGTTTCGGTACTGAGCGGATATGTAAGTGAA